>CAZUKI010000369.1:0-1506 GCA_964620785.1 uncultured Aestuariivirga sp. | reverse complement strand
CGCCTGACCTGCGCGGGTTTCACCAACCTGACGCAGGATCACCTCGACTACCATGCCAGCATGGACGACTATTTCCTCGCCAAGATGAAACTTTTCGATGAACTTCTTCCGCAAGGTGCTACTGCGGTCATCAACATGGACAGTGCCTTTGGCAGCAGTGTCCGTGATCGCTGCCTGGCAAACGGCCAGCGCGTGTTCACCGTGGGTCGCAATGGCATTGACCTTCGCATCATCTCGACGCAGGGAGAAAACCTGGGCCAGGTCGTCATCGTCGAAACGCGGACCGGCATGCACGAGATCAGCCTGCCGCTGGCAGGTGATTTCCAGGTCTCAAATGCCCTGGTCGCGGCCGGTCTGGTGATTGCCTCCGGCGGCGAGGAGAGCCTGGTGCTGCACGCGCTCGAGTCGCTCAAAGGGGCACCCGGAAGGCTTGATCTGGTGGGGCAGTCAGCATCGGGCGCTCCGGTCTTCGTGGATTACGCCCACACGCCCGACGCGCTGGAGAACGTGCTACGAACGTTGCGCCCGCTTGCCAAACGCAAGCTTGCGGTGGTTTTCGGCTGCGGTGGTGACCGTGATGCCGGAAAACGCCCGATGATGGGCAAGGTCGCCGTCGAACTCGCTGATCGTGCCTACGTGACAGACGACAATCCGCGCACAGAGGATGCAGCGAAGATCAGGTCCCAGATCATGGTCGCGGCCAAGGGTGCGGAAGAAATCGGCAACCGGGCCGATGCCATCTTCAAGGCGACACAGGAACTGCAAGAAGGTGATGTGCTGCTGGTTGCCGGCAAGGGCCATGAGCAAGGCCAGATCATCGGCACCGAGAAGCGTCCCTTCAGTGACCACGAGGCGGTCAGGCGTGCCATCAGGGGCGAGCACTATCATGGCTGAACCGCTTTGGCACATTGACGAGGTCCTGGCCGCAACAGGCGGCGCGCTGCACGGTGAAGTGTCTGTGCCGCTTGACGGTGTTTCCATCGACAGCCGCGACGTCGCTCCGGGTGACATCTTCGTCGCCATCAAGGGCGAGCGCGTTGACGGCCATGACTTCGTGGCGGCGGCACTGGCGGCGGGTGCAGGCCTTGCCATCGTTTCGCAGAGCAGCGCCGAGATGCGGGCCGCGGGCGCAGTGCTTGAGGTGGGGGATGATCCGCTTCGCGCGCTGGAAGCCCTGGGCCGCGCGGCCCGGCAGCGCAGCAAGGCGCAGGTTGTCGCCGTGACCGGCAGCGTCGGCAAGACCAGCACCAAGGAGATGCTGCGCACCGCCCTGTCGGCGAGTGGCACTACCCATGCATCGGCTAAATCCTTCAACAACCATTGGGGCGTGCCTCTGACGCTTGCGCGGCTTCGCAGGGAGAATGCCTTCGCCATCTTCGAGGTCGGCATGAACCACGCGGGCGAGATCATGCCCCTGGTTGGCATGGTCCGGCCGTATGTGGCGATTGTCACCAGTATTGCCGCAAGCCATCTTGGCCACTTCGCTTCGCTTTCCGATATCGCAAA
>CAZUKI010000368.1:0-1515 GCA_964620785.1 uncultured Aestuariivirga sp. | reverse complement strand
GGCGTTTCCAGTTCCGCGATGGTTTTGCCCACATTCTCGAATGTGAAGAAGGTGGCGGGGTCGATGCGCTTGCTGAGAGGCTTGTCCATGGCTTTTCTTTTGTCAGGTTGTT
Source organism: uncultured Aestuariivirga sp. (assembly GCA_964620785.1). GTDB lineage: Bacteria > Pseudomonadota > Alphaproteobacteria > Rhizobiales > Aestuariivirgaceae > Aestuariivirga. The sequence continues at coordinate 1,403 of CAZUKI010000368.1, read as the reverse complement.
GTGTCTTGGGTGTTGCGTCTAAGGAAGAAGCGGCTGGCTGGTCTGCTGCTCAAAACCAGAGAGGTTGGGCTGCATTCCCGCATGGCTGCGGAAACTGAAGGCATTGGTGCGTTTCATCAGTGTGCCTTCTGCAGGGCCGCCCGCAGAGCCCTGGCAATGATGGGTGCGCTCGCCGGGGCAAGGCACATGGGATTGATGATGATGCGGTTCTGGCCGCGCGCCGATGGGTCAGCATGGATCGAGGGCTTGCCTGCCACCAGGCTATTGATGACGGCGGCTGCTGTTCCGGGCCTGCCGTGACAGGTGACGACGAGCAGCGGCACGGCATGGATATTTTCGGCTTCGGCAATTGCGACATTGGCCTGCTTCACGCCCTTGAGGCCCGTGGCTATGGCATTGAGAAGTGCAAGCCATCTTGTGTGGCGGGCGCGATCGCCCTCGGCCACGAACAGGCGCAGCGCCGTGAGCAGGCCGACAATTTCTTCCTTGCCGGCCTTGCAGCCCCTGCCGATGCCGTGCATCGGCATGCCCTTGAGCTTGCGCCGGTCGATGAGTGACTTGGGCGGTGCCCACATGTCTTCATAGATGTCGAGGTCGAGATGCTGCAGGGCGGCGGACATGATGAGGTCCTTGCGGCCGCACAGGAAGCCGCTGGCCTGCGGGCCGCCCAGCGCCTTGCCGCCGGAGTAGGCAACGAGATCCGCGCCTTCGGAAATGAAGCGCTTCAGGTTCGAGGCCGGTGGAAGCTGGGCTGCGGCATCGACGATCACCGGGACCGTGCGGTTTCTTGCAACTGCGGTGACGACAGCCAGCGGTGGCTGGGCGGAGCAATCCGCCACATAGAAGATTGCCGCAGTGCGCTCGGTGATGGCGTCGTCAATCTGCCAGCCTTCGGCATCGCGCACGCCGGCGCCTGCGATGCGGTCTGGCAATCCAACTTCGATGATGGTGGCGCCCGCAGCGCGGATCGCATGGTCGTAGAAATTGCGCTGGCTGCGGATCATGATGATTTCGTTCTTCATGCCCCGCGCGTCGGGCAGGCGGGCCATGCGGCCGGGGTCAAGGCGAGCCATGCAAGCCGCAGCGGCAAGGAGAAGCGAGGCAGAAGCGCCGGAAGCCACATAGCCTGCCTCGGCGCCAGTCGCCTTGGCGATGGCACGCGAGGCAGCGGCCTGCAGCTCGGCCATGTCAACGCAGTGCTTCGAGGCCTCGACCATGGCCGCCGAAACTTCCGGCCGCATCAGGCCGCCGGAAAGCCGCGTGGCCGTTCCCTTGGCATTGATGACGGGCCTTACGCCCAGTTGCCCGTAAACATCCATGGTCTAGGCCGGGCTCGACGGTTGCAGCCGGAAGTCGGCGCCTTCGGGAATAAGCTGGCCGCCATCGACGACAATCGTCGTTCC
>CAZUKI010000367.1:0-1525 GCA_964620785.1 uncultured Aestuariivirga sp. | reverse complement strand
GCGTCTTCCCTGAAGGCAGGCATTGACAAAAGCCCTGACGTTTCCCGGCCAGTGACGATGGTTTGACGCATTGATCGCAAGTTCGTTGGATGAGACAGGAATTGTGCACTGTCCTGAAAGGTTCCAATGCGACCGGTCGCCACTCAGCGCAAAACGGAAGACGTCTTTGCCGAGAGACAGTACGAGATCGGTACGAGCACCGTAGATGACATAGCCCGCGGCGAGCAAATCTCGGCCAGGTCGCAAGAACTGATCTGCGGCCGCTCCTGGTAATGCCGGGTACAATGCGAAGATGCTGCCGATCGGTGCATTGATGTCGATGTTCGAAGATCCGTCGAGGGGGTCCACTGCAAGTGAGAGAACACCATCTGGCACAAGAGCCACGGGCTCTTCTTCTTCTTCCGAGAGCAGGAAGCGCACGGGCGAGGCAGCCGCGGCTGAAACGAAAAGTTGATGCGAAAGTACGTCCAGATGCTTTTGCCGCTCGCCTTGCACATTGCTCTGCCCTTCGTCGCCGAGGCCAGAATTATTGTCGCCATCCGCAATGATTGCAGACAACTGGGCAGAGGCTTTTGCAAGTTTCAGGATCGTCGAGATCACTGCCTGGTTGGCATTGTCCGCGCCAGCGCCGCCTTCCAGGAATTCCTCCAGAGTGACCATTTTTGTTTTTTCATCCGCTTATCGGTAGTTGCGCTGGACGATCACTGGATTTGGTGGTTTAGTAAAATTGAATTACAAAAATGATCCTTTGAGTTTTTCTTAATGAGGCAACCAACTCTCAAGCAACTTCAAGCAGTTGCCCGCATTGCCGACCTCGGTACCGTGACAGCTGCGGCGGAACGTCTCAATCTTTCACCGTCGGCCATTTCACTCACGCTCAAGCAGGTCGAGGACAATCTGGGTGTGAGGCTCTTCGAACGCACTGAGAATGGCCTGGTGCCGACCCGTGCCGGCAAGGAGGTTGCACTCGCCGAAGCGAGGATTGCGGTGATCCTGGCCGAGCTTTCTGAAACAACTGGAGGTCTCAGAACCGGGCAGACGGGTCATGTTGCCTGTGGCATCGTCAGCACGGCCAAGTATTTTGCCCCTTTCATCTTGCGCGCCTTTGAGGCGCTTCATCCGCGCATCGATATCGAACTCAAGGTTGGAAACAGACAGGAAATTCTCGACAAGCTTTCCGATTATGGCGTGGACATGGCGCTGATCGGAAGGCCACCACAGGAAATCGAAGTCGACATGGCCGAAGTTGGTCCCCAGCCACACGTCGTCATTGCAGCGACTGATCATCCATTGGCAAGAAGGCGCCAAGTACTTGCAGCGAACCTCGCCGGTGAACGGTTCATCATTCGCGAACCAGGCTCGGGTACCCGCCTTCTGACCGAGCGCATTCTCTCCGAACTCGGGGCGGCACCTAAGCTGGGCATGGAGATGAGTTCCAATGAGACCATAAAGCAGGCGGTTATGGCCGGTCTCGGCATCTCGCTATTGTCTTACCATACGGTTTCTCACGAGGTTGAAGACGGAC
>CAZUKI010000366.1:0-1541 GCA_964620785.1 uncultured Aestuariivirga sp. | reverse complement strand
GATGACGAGAAGCTCAACGCCGGTGAGCAGCAGCTTGCCGCGCTCGAAATGGTCGAGCAGGCGGCCGGGTGTTGCGATCACCACATCGGCACCACGGTCGATCTTGGCGGCCTGCGGTTCGAAGGCAACGCCACCGATCAGCGTGGCAACGGAAAGCTGGTGCAGGCGCCCCAATGACTCGAAGGCTTCCTGGACCTGGATGGCAAGCTCGCGGGTCGGTTCGAGGATCAGGGTGCGCGGCATGCGGGCACGGGCACGGCCTTTCTCGAGCAGGGTCAACATGGGCAGCACGAAGGCCGCCGTCTTGCCGGAGCCGGTCTGGGCAAGGCCCAGCACATCGCGGCGGGCAAGGGCGTGGGGAATGGCTTCGGCCTGGATGGCAGTAGGGGTGGTATATCCGGCCGCAGTCACGGCTTCGAGGACTTTGGGGCTCAATCCGAGCGTGGAAAAACTCATGAGAGTAATGGGTGGTACCGATCTGGCGAGGGAATTCTATGCGGCGCCCGGGGCTAGACTCGCCACTGCCGGGTGCGCCTGTCGGGCTTGGCGATAGGGATTTTTGCCGCGAAAGTCAAATGAACTGGCGGTTTTGTCCGTGTTTTCGGGGTGGTTGGGCCAGTTTACAATGAACGTGCCGTGATTCTGCGGTGACCAAGGGGGTACTACACATGAAAAAACTGGCAGCCGAGTTTTTCGGCACATTTTGGCTTGTCCTGGGCGGCTGCGGCAGCGCCGTGCTGGCCGCCGCATTTCCTGAGGTCGGCATCGGCCTTGCGGGTGTCGCCCTGGCCTTCGGCCTTACCGTGCTGACCATGGCCTATGCTGTGGGGCACATCTCTGGCGGGCATTTCAACCCTGCCGTGTCGGTTGGCCTCGCCAGCGCCGGGCGCTTCGCGTGGCGCGACCTGCCGGGTTATGTGATCGCGCAATGCGCCGGGGCCATCGCCGCCGCGCTCATCCTCTATCTCATCGCCACGGGCAAGGCTGACGCAGGCGCCGTGGGCGGCTTTGCCTCGAACGGCTATGGCGAACACTCACCCGGCAAGTATTCGCTCTTTGCGGCATTGCTCACCGAAGTGGTGATGACGGCAGGCTTCCTGATCGTCATTCTGGGCTCTACGCACAAGAACGCGCCGGCGGGATTTGCGCCCATCGCCATCGGGCTTGCGCTGACGCTCATCCACCTGGTGTCGATCCCGGTGACAAACACTTCGGTCAATCCGGCGCGCTCACTCGGCGTTGCGCTGTTCGCGGATGGCTGGGCGCTGCAGCAGCTTTGGCTGTTCGTGGTGGCGCCCATCGCAGGTGCCGTCATCGGTGCGATCATCCACAAGGCGCTGTTGAGCGAAGACTGATCGTCCCGCATCACTGAAAAAAGAGAGCGCGGTGATTGCCTCACCGCGCTCTTGTCGTTTCTGGCCGCTTCGTGATCGTCAGGCGAGATCGAAGCGGTCGGCGTTCATCACCTTGTTCCAGGCGGCGACGAAGTCGGCGACGAAACGCTCGCCGGCATCGTCCTGCGCATAGGCTTCGGAAAGCGC
>CAZUKI010000365.1:0-1555 GCA_964620785.1 uncultured Aestuariivirga sp. | reverse complement strand
TCGGCAAGATTGCGCGGGACCAGCACATCCCCTGCATCCGGAAGAACCGCAACTTCACGCTCGCGGCGGGTGTCAGCCGGCACGGCCAGATTGAGGGCGTTGCAAATTTTGAGACACTTGCTGCGCTCAAGGCCAGCAAGGTGAAGGTCGATGCCGTGGCGCTATGCACGCCGCCTTCGGTGCGTCTTGCCCTTGCGAAAGAGGCGCTTGATGCCGGCTGGCATGTGCTGATCGAGAAGCCGCCGACGCCGACGGTTGGCGAATTGCTTGCCATGGAGGCCTACGCGAAGAAAAAGAAGCGCGTGCTCTATGCAACTTGGCATTCGCGTTACAACAAGTCTGTGGACATGGCGAAGGCCAGGCTCAAGGGTAAGCATGTCAACTTCCTGCGCGTCACCTGGAAGGAGGATGTCAACAAGTGGCACCCCAACCAGGAATGGATCTGGCAGCCCGGCGGTTTCGGTGTGTTTGATCCGGGCATCAATGCGCTGTCGATCGTCACCAAGATCCTGCCGGAACCCATCTTCGTCGAGGCTGCGACGATCGAGGTGCCGGGGAATGCTGCAACGGCGATTGGCGTCGACATCCGCTTCAAGCGCGGTGACGGGGCGCCAGCCGACCTTTCCGCGGTCTTTGACTGGCGACAGAAGACGGGCGAGACATGGGAGATCGAAATTGGCACCCGCGACGGCCTGCAACTCCATCTCAAGAAGGGCGGCTCCGTGCTGGTGGTCAATGGCAAACTCGTGCACGAGGCAGTGCTGCACGAGTATGAGGACATCTACGCCAAGTTTGCCAGGCTTCTGAAGGCCAAGCGGTCCGAGGTGGATACAACACCGCTGCAGTTGATTTCAGACTGCTTCATGCTGGGCCGGCCCAAAGTCGTTGCCGATTTCACCTGGGAAAAGCCGGCGCGCGTCTAACGGGTCTGCCGGGCTCGCCAGTTGTCCAATTCATGACTTAAATTGGCCCGCTCGCGGTGGCCTGGCGGCAGATTGATATCATCAAGGTCGTGGCAGGAAAGCCTGGAGAGATCGAGTCTGGGCACCCTGCGCTCTATTTTTATGTTGTTTATCAGGATGTTAAATGCATACCCCAGGGTACGTGTCATGGCCTTGGCTCCGCAAACTATGTTCGTCATGTACTGAAGATGCCGCTTGCAAGGTTTTCCGTCCAACGCAAAGTCTGGCCATAGCCATCAATGTGTTTTATACCTTGCGCATGGCAAAGACCCCTCCCCTGACGGCCGTTCATGTGTTCGAGGCGGTGGCACGGCACGGCAACCTGACGCGGGCCGCAGCCGAACTGAACATGACGCAGTCGGCAGTCAGCTATCAGGTCAAGACCATCGAGGCCTTTGCCGGCGTGCCCCTCTTCGAGCGGCAGGCACGCGGCGTTTCCCTCACGGCCGAAGGGCACCGTATCTTCCCTGTTGTGCAGCAGGGCCTGCGTGACATTCGCAACACCTTCGCGTCGCTCCGCGATGAGCACGAGAATCTTCTGGTCATTTCCACCATGCAGACGATTGCCAGCTCCTGGCTGGCGCCGCGTCTCG
>CAZUKI010000364.1:0-1559 GCA_964620785.1 uncultured Aestuariivirga sp. | reverse complement strand
CTCGACCAGTTGAACCAGCTTGAAGATGAACTTGTGCGCCTGCCTCTCGACAAGCGTGCCGCAAAGGCACGTCAGGAGTAAGCTCCATGACCCATCTGCTCGACAACCCGGTGTGGCATGCCCTCAATGGGCGGCAAGCGCATCTCATGCAGGGCGGCGGCCTCGCGCGGCGCTACCAGCCCGATATTTCACCGTGGGCGGCGCTGGCTTCCGACAGCACAGCGGCCGTCGATGGCCTTGCTGACCTCGTGCCGCAAGGCGGCAATGTCGTTGTCGCCATGTTGACCGACAAGCCGTTGCCGTCAACGCCGCGCATGGCCGCCAAGACATTCGAAGGTGTGCAGATGGTGGCGGAGAAACTGCAACCCATCCTTGCGGCAGACGGGGTCATTGATCTTGGCGATGCCGATGCCGCCGAGATGCTGGAGCTTGCTACCCTGACGAAGCCTGGGCCCTTCGTGGCCCGCACCCATGCGCTCGGCCAGTTCGTCGGCATCCGCAAGGAGGGGCGGCTCATTGCCATGGCGGGAGAGCGCTTCAAGCTCGAGGGCCACACCGAAGTAAGCGGCGTCTGCACCCACCCTGATTGGCGCGGGCGCGGCTATGCCGGCCTCCTGTCGCGGATCGTTGCCACGCGCATCATGGAGCGGGGCGAGGTTCCCATGCTCCACGCCTTCATCACCAACACTGCCGCTATCCGCCTCTACACCGAGCTTGGCTTCGTGCCGCGGGCAATGCTGCAAGGGGCGGTTTACGGTCACGCCTGAGATGCTTTGACAGCACCGGGCGGCATCTCTAAACCCCGCGCCAACTCCACTTTTTCCAGGACATGACACGCTGATGGCGCGGCAATTCATCTATCACATGCAGGGCCTTTCAAAGGCCTATGCGGGCGGCAAGAAGGTTCTCGACAACGTTCACCTCTCTTTCTACCCGGACGCCAAGATCGGCGTGCTCGGCCCCAACGGTTCGGGCAAATCAACGCTGCTGCGCATCATGGCGGGGATCGATACCGAGTGGAACGGTGAGGCCTGGCTCGCCGAGGGCGCGACCTGCGGCTATCTCCAGCAGGAGCCGGAGCTTGATCCGGCCCTCAATGTGCTGGGCAATGTCATGGAGGGTGTCGCCGCCAAGAAGGCGATCCTCGACGAATATAATGCGCTGATGGCCGACTACAATGACGAGAACGCCGAGAAGGCCTCCGTGTTGCAGGACCAGATCGACGCCCAGAACCTGTGGGACCTTGAAAGCCAGGTGGAGCAGGCGATGGATGCGCTGCGCTGCCCGCCGGGTGATGCCTCGATCGACAATCTCTCTGGCGGTGAGCGCCGCCGCGTGGCGTTGACGCGGCTTCTCCTGCAGAAGCCGGACCTGCTGCTCCTCGACGAACCCACCAACCATCTCGATGCCGAAAGCGTCGCCTGGCTTGAACATCACCTGCGCGATTATCCGGGCGCCATCCTGATCGTCACCCATGACCGCTACTTCCTCGACAACGTGACAGGCTGGATCCTCGAACTCGATCGCGGCCGCGGCATTCCCTATGAGGGCAATTATTC
>CAZUKI010000363.1:0-1560 GCA_964620785.1 uncultured Aestuariivirga sp. | reverse complement strand
GCGAGAACCTGAAGCACATCGCTGATGACCGGCTGCACCGCGATGGCCGCATCAGTGAGATCGTTCCGCCATGATGCCGGATTTGCAGGATCAAGTTGGTCCTTGTGCGCCGCACCCGCCGCAAGCCCCAGTGCCGCAAAGACTGCCGACGTGTCGCATGGAATACCCGGGTTCACGAGCACGATCGCGGAAGCGGGTGCTGTTGCCTCGCTGAGTTGTTCGCCGATGCCCCGCATCCGGCTGGCTTTGCGCAGCATGCAGACGGGGACATCCGCGCCGATTGACAATGCGATCCCGGCGAGCGTCTCGGGTGGCAGGTAAGCCTCGCTGGCGCGCAAGGCACCGCGAAGTGCGGCCGCCGCATCAGCCGAGCCGCCGCCCAGGCCCGCTGCCAGCGGCAGGTTCTTGTTGAGGGTGATCCGCATGGATTTGAGTTTCACATGCTGTGACAGGGCATCGAGCGCCTTCTGGACAAGATTGTCCGCAGCCACGAGCCCCGCCGCGTGAGGGCCGGTCACGCTCAGGCGCGTCTCCACCGAAGGCTCAAAGAGAAGCGTGTCGGCGATGTCGGCAAATGCAACGATGGAATCAAGCTCGTGATAGCCGTCATTCCTGCGGCCAAGCACATGCAGCGCCAGGTTGATCTTGGCCGGCGCCTCTTCAAGGAAAGGCGGGAACATCAGCCGTTGCTGGGCGCAGGCTGTCCGTTGTCGGCAGGCTTGACGAGCGGCGGCAAGTCGGGAAGCCCATGCTTGAGCTTCTCTTCGATCTGCGCAAGCTCCTCCGCTTCGGGCTTGTTGTCCTTGGCATGCTGCCACTGGAACTTCGCCTCAAGCGTGCGGCCCACGCGCCAATAGGCATCACCCAGGTGATCGGCAATCACCGGATCACCCGGCTTGATATCGACGGCGCGTTCCAGTTGCGTGACGGCATTGTCGAAATCCTGAAGCCGGTAATAGGCCCAGCCAAGGCTGTCCACGATGTATCCGTCATTCGGCCTGAGATCGACGGCCTTCTTCACCATCGCCAATGCCTCGTCCAGCTTGAGACCGGAATCGATCAGCGAATAGCCAAGGTAGTTCAGGACCGACGGCTCGTCGGGAGAAAGCTCAAGCGCCTTGCGGAAATCCGCCTCGGCCTGCGGCCACTTCTTCTGTCGCTCGAAGCTGATGCCGCGATAGTAATAGACCGACCACTGTGAGCGCTGCGCATTGGGCTCAAGCTTCAGCGCGGCGTCATAGGAAGCGCTGGCATCGGCATAGCGTTCCATGTTCCGGTAGATATTGCCGAGCGCAACCCAGCTTTCATAGCTTCCCGGCTCGCGGGCAAGCAGGGCCTTCATGCGCGTTTCTGCCTCCTGCTTCTGGTCCAGGCGTTGCAGATTGAGGGCGATTTCGGTGTCGGCATTGGCACGCAGAGCCGATGCCGCATCAACCTGGTCATAGGCGGCATTCGCCTGCTCGAAGCGCTGCGCCGTCGTCAGGATGTCGCCGAGCATGGTCAGCATCACCGGCCTGTCGGTGCTGAAGGCCATCGCAAGCTGGGCATAGAGCAGCGCCA
>CAZUKI010000362.1:0-1573 GCA_964620785.1 uncultured Aestuariivirga sp. | reverse complement strand
TCTGGAATGACGCCCGCTCCTTCCGCGAATGTGAGGAGATCATGGCCCGCGAGCCGGGGGCTGTGCCGCTCACCGGCAATATCCCCCTGGCGGGTTACACTGCGCCGAAGCTGGTCTGGGTGAAGAAGCATGAGCCGCGAGTCTTCGAGAAAGTGGCAAAGGTGCTGCTGCCCAAGGATTACATCCGCTACCGCATGACCGGTACCTATGGCTCCGACATGTCAGATTCTTCCGGCACCTACTGGCTCGACATCGCAAAGCGCCAGTGGTCCGACATGCTTCTCGCTGCAAGTGACATGCGCCGCGACCAGATGCCGGACCTGTTCGAGGGCACCGACGCCACCGGCCAACTGACACCCGCCGTCGCCAGGGCCTGGGGCATGCCCAAGCGCCCCGTGGTGGCGGGCGGCGGCGGCGACAATGCGGCTTCCGCCTGCGGCATTGGCGCGGTCACCGATGGCGCGGGCTTCATCTCCATCGGCACTTCGGGCGTGATGTTCGTCTCCAATGACCGCTTCAGCCCCAATGCCGGGCGCATGGTCCACGCCTTCTGCCATGCAACACCCGGCACCTGGCACCAGATGGGCGTCATCCTCTCAGCGACCGCCAGCCTCGAATGGCTGGCAGGCTTGCTGAAGGAACCTGCGCCCAGCCTGACCAAGGCGCTTGGCAGCAAGCTGAAAGGCCCGTCGCCCACTCTGTTCCTGCCCTATCTGTCGGGTGAACGCACCCCGGTGGGCGATGCCCAGGTCAGGGGCGCGGTGCTTGGCCTCGGCCATGAGACTGATCGCAAGGCACTGACCCATGCGGTGCTTGATTCGATTGCCTTTGCCTTCCGTGACTCGTTCGAGGCGCTGGAGGCGGGTGGCGCGAAGATCAACCGCCTCATGGCCGTGGGTGGCGGCACCCATTCCGAACTCTGGCTGAAAATCATGGCGACGGTGCTCGGCGTGCCCATCGACCTGCCTGCCGCGGGTGATGTCGGCGGCGCCTTCGGTGCGGCCCGCATGGGGCTCGTTGCTGCAACCGGCGCTGACTGGCGCAAGGCCTTTGCCAAGCCGAAGATCGCCCGCAGCATCACTCCTGAAAAGCAGGCCGCCGCTGCCTATCAGGAACAATACCGCCGCTATGTGAACATCTATCCAGCCATCAAGGGAATCTGAAACCCATGTCGTTTTTCACCATCAAGAAGCCCGCCAGGTTCGAAGGCGCCAAGTCGAAAAAGGAATTCGCCTTCCGCTACTATGACAGGAACAGGAAGGTGCTGGGCAAGACCATGGCCGAGCATCTGCGTTTTGCCATGTGCTGGTGGCACTCAACTTGCTGGCCGGGCAGCGATCCCTTCGGCGGCGACACCTTCCTGCGCCCCTGGCACCACTCATCCGATGAGATGGCCGCGGCCCGCCAGAAGGCGGACGTGATGTTCGAGGCCATGGATCTTGCCGGCATAGACTTCTTCACCTTTCACGACCGCGACATCGCCCCTGAAGGTGCATCGCTCAGGGAAAGCAACGCCAATGTCTCGGCGATTGCCGCCTATATTGAGAAGAAGATGGCGAAGTCGAAGAAGAAG
>CAZUKI010000361.1:0-1594 GCA_964620785.1 uncultured Aestuariivirga sp. | reverse complement strand
AGAAGTGCCCGCGCCTTCGGCCCTTCGATGCGGAACACGACGCGCCCGTGGCTCTGGTCGATGACCGAAGCCGCATCTCCAAGCTTCTTCTTGAGCGCGGCGGCATCCGCACCCTTCACATAATATTGGTCAGGGCCCGCCCACATGACGGCCGAACCGCGCAACGCCGAGAGCGCGTCTTTCACGGCCTTCGCCTTGCCCTTGCGGGCGATCACCGAGACAAGCGTGACCGGATGCAGCATCGTGAAAGTGACGCCGGGTGCGCCGCCCGCGAGACCAAAACGGCCGGGCTTTGACGCATGTTGCAGCGGTGACTCCCTATGCATGGAGCCTCCTGTTCTCGGGATCGAAATGCGTGGGCTCACAGATTTCCGCCAGCATGTGCTGGTTGCGCAGGCCATCGAAGACCTGCACGACCTCGCCCTTGCGCGAGCGGCCATCTGACAACAGCGCCAGCCCAAGCCACATGTCGAGCATGGGCGAGAAGGCGACCGAACTGATATAGCCCTGGTCATTGGCCATTGACGGTGACTGGCCGCGCGTCAGGAGATGCGAGCCCGCCCGAAGGCGGTCTGTCTTCGTGACGGGCCTGATTCCCACCACGGCCTGGCGCTTCGGATCAACGAGGCCTTCGCGCTGCGCCATCATGCGGCCGATGTAGTCCTTCTTGGTGGACATCATCTTGCCGAGCCCGAGGTCTGCCGCCGTGGTCGTGCCGTTAAGCTCTCCACCCGCCACATGGCCCTTCTCGATGCGCATGATCGACAGCGCCTCGACGCCATAGGGCGTGATGCGAAACTCCTCGCCCGCCTGCATGAGGGCCTCGGCGACGGCGCTGCCGAAATCGGCGGGGACGGCAAGTTCATAGGCATGTTCGCCCGAGAACGAGATGCGGAACAGCCGTGCTGCGACACCACCGAGGATGCTGATCTCGCGCGCCGCCAGGTAAGGCGTGTTGGCATCGTCGAGCTTTTCGCCGTCGATGATCTTGTTCAGCGTGGCGCGGGCGAAGGGTCCGGCAATCGCCATCTGCGCCCACTGTTCCGTGACCGAGATGTAGGTGACGTCGAGATCCGGGAACAGCGCCTGGTGCACGAACTCCATGTAGCTCATGATCTTCGCCGCATTGGCGGTGGTCGTCGTCATCACGAAGTGATCATCGGCAAAGCGCGAGGTGGTGCCATCATCCATGACGATGCCGTCCTCGCGCAGCATCAGGCCATAGCGGGCGCGGCCCACCGCCAATGTCGAGAAGGTGTTGCAGTAGAGAATGTCGAGAAGCGCACCGGCATCCCTGCCCTGTACATCGATCTTGCCGAGCGTCGAGACATCGCACAGGCCGACGCCATTGCGCGTTGCCAGAACTTCACGGCTTGCCGAGGCAAGCCAGTCCTCGCCGGCGCGCGGGAACCACGACGAGCGCATCCACAGGCCTGTCTCCACATGGACGGCGCCATGCGCCTCGGCCCAGGCGCGGAGCGGCGTGTGCCTGACCGGCTGGAAATGATGCCCTGTGAAAGGCCCGGCAAAGGCGCCGAAGGACACCGGCGTATAGAAGGGCCGGAAGGTTGTGGTGCCGATCTCCGGAATGGAT
>CAZUKI010000360.1:0-1595 GCA_964620785.1 uncultured Aestuariivirga sp. | reverse complement strand
CAGCTCATTGCCTATATGCGCCGCCGCCTGAGCAAGCTCGGCTATGATGAAGTGAACGCACCGCAGCTTCTCGACAAGTCGCTGTGGGAAACCTCGGGCCACTGGGGCTGGTACAAGGAAGCGATGTTCGGCGCCACGCCAGCAGGCGAGGAAGCAGAAGACGGCGACCGCGTCTATGCCATCAAGCCCATGAACTGCCCGGGGCATGTGCAGATCTTCAAGCATGGGCTGCGCAGCTATCGCGAGCTGCCGATGCGGCTTGCGGAATTCGGTGCCGTTCACCGCTATGAACCTTCGGGCGCATTGCATGGCCTGATGCGGGTGCGCGGCTTCACGCAGGATGACGCGCACATCTTCTGCACGCCCGAGCAGATGGCTGACGAGTGCCTCAAGATCAACGACCTGATCCTCTCGACCTACAAGGACTTCGGGTTCGAGCAGATCGTGGTCAAGCTCTCGACGCGGCCTGAAAAGCGTGTCGGCTCCGATGAAGCCTGGGACAGGGCGGAAGCCATCATGTCGAAGGTTCTGGAGCAGATTGCGGCGCAGAGCGGCGGCAAGATCAAGACGTCGATCAATCCGGGCGAGGGCGCGTTCTATGGCCCCAAGTTCGAATATGTGCTGCGCGACGCCATTGGCCGCGACTGGCAATGCGGAACGACGCAGGTGGACTTCAACCTGCCGGAACGCTTCGGCGCCTTCTACATTGGCGAAGACGGCAACAAGCATGTGCCGGTGATGATCCACCGCGCCATCTGCGGTTCCATGGAGCGGTTCCTCGGCATCCTGATCGAGAACTATGCCGGGCATTTCCCGCTGTGGCTGGCGCCGGTGCAGGTCATGGTCTGCACCATCACCTCTGAAGCCGATGGCTATGCCGCCGAAGTCACGCAGATCCTCAAGGATGCGGGGCTTCGTGCCGACAGCGACCTGCGTAACGAGAAGATCAACTACAAGGTCCGTGAACATTCGGTGACGAAGGTTCCGGTGATCCTCGTGGTCGGCAAGCGCGAGATGGAAGAGAAAGCCGTCAACATGCGCAGGCTCGGCTCGCAGGAGCAGAAGGCCATGGGTCTCGCCGAGGTTGTTGCCGCACTGAAAAACGAGGCGACGCCGCCAGACCTGCGTTGATCTGGCTGGTCCCAGCCAGTTTGGCGGTGCCTGGCCAGCCCCGGAGTTCAGTGACTTGAATTGTTGCCGCCGCTGTTACATATAACGGCAGAGGTTCTCATGGAAATCGGACTTTACACATTTGCGGATGTGGCCGCTGGCCACCCGGAACAGGCGGGCCAGCGCCTGCGCAACCTGGTTGAAGAAATCGAGCTTGCCGACCAGGTGGGGCTCGATGTCTTTGCCGTAGGCGAGCACCATCGCCCGGACTATGCCGTCTCGGCGCCAGCCGTGGCTCTGGCGGCAGGCGCGGCACGGAGCAAGAATATCCGCCTTTCCAGCGCCGTGACGGTTCTCAGCTCCGATGACCCGGTGCGAGTGTTCCAGCAGTTCTCCACCGTTGACGGCATTTCCAACGGACGCGCCGAGATCATGGTGGGGCGCGGCTCTTTCATCGAATCCTATCCGCTGTTCGGTTATGGCCT
>CAZUKI010000359.1:0-1608 GCA_964620785.1 uncultured Aestuariivirga sp. | reverse complement strand
GGATGAGGAGATGTTCCTCTTCCCGAAGGTGGTAATGCGCCGGGTTGTTCTGCTTGCCCGGCATCAGTTCTTCGATGGCAACGCCGATCTTGTAGGGTTGCGGACCGGCCGCAAGCGAGAGGTGGCGATAGCGGATGTGGAACGCCTCTCCGTGGCTGAAATCGGTCCAGGGCACCTGTTCTGTTGCGATGGGCTTGGCGGCGTCCGTGCTCATCTGGCGTGCTCCTGCGTGTTCATGCCGATGCCCAGTGCGATGACGGCACTGGCGAGGAGCGACAGCACCACGAAGCCCGCCGCCATGGGAACCGGCGTGCCATCATAAGCTTGGCCGATTGCCGTGCCCAGCGCCGCGCCGATCACCATTTGCAGGAAGCCCTGCGTCGAGGCAGCCGTGCCTGCCACTTCGCCAAGCGGCACCATGGCCAGCGCCCCGAAATTCGACATGATGAAGTTGAAGGCAACGAACAGACCGCACATGACCGCAAAGAACAGGAAGACGGGCAATGCGTGAAGATAGCTGAGAAGCAGCAGCGCGCAGGCAAGCACCACATAAATGGCAAGCGCGCGATGTGAGAGCGGCCTCATGCCGAAGCGCGTGACGAGTTGGGCGTTGAGGAAACCACCGAGTGCGGAAATGGCGCCACCGGCGGCAAAAAAGGCGGGAAACCAAGCGCCCATGCCATAATGCTCCACGTAGATCTGCTGCGATGATGTGAGGAAGCCCATCAACGTCCCGAACAGAAGAGCGGTCGCCATGATATAGGCAAGCGATACGCGGTTGCCGAAGACGATTCCGAAGCCCTCGATGATGGCCCTTGCGGTGAAGGCGCGGCGGTTCTCGGGTTTCAATGTCTCGGGCAGGCGGAAATACACCCAAGCCAGGACGATGCTGCCAAGTCCTGCCATGAAACCGAAGAGCCCGCGCCAGTCCATGACGGTGAGAAGGAACTGCCCAAGCCCCGGCGCCAGGATGGGTGACACCATCATCACCATGAAGACGAGGGAGAGGGTTTTTGCCATCTGATCACCCACATACGTGTCGCGCACTACGGCAATGGCGATGACGGCCGAGGCTGCAGCACCTGCCCCTTGCAGGAAGCGCAGCGCCACAAGCGTGTGGAAGTCAGAAACGACGAAGGCGCCAAGCGCTGCAAGGCAATAGAGGCCAACACCGATGAGCAGCGGTTTGCGCCGCCCGAAGCGATCGGCCAGGGGGCCAAAGACAAGCTGCAAGATTCCGAAGCCAAGCATGTAGGCCGGAATCACCAGTTGCCGCTGGTTGGGATCGCTCTCGCCAAGGCTTTCGCCGATCATCTGCAGCCCCGGCAGCATGATATCGATGGCAAAGGCATTGATGACGATGAGCGCTGCAATCAGCGTGATGAATTCTATACGGCCGAGCTGGCCGCTGGGTGTCGTCGACATGTGGGAGAATCCGTTGGAACGTAAGTGGAACAGAAAGCAAATTCCGGGCTTTGTCAACTCGCGGTGGTATTCAAAGTTGTGAAACTACCTGCAACCCTCGGCATTTTGGTGCATTATCCTCTTCGGTCAACAGCAAGAGGAGACGACAATGGACAGAAGAATTTTTTTGACTGGCTTGGTCGG
>CAZUKI010000358.1:0-1613 GCA_964620785.1 uncultured Aestuariivirga sp. | reverse complement strand
AGGCATTGTGCTTGATGATGCCGCCGATCGCCGAAGCAGCGAGAAGGAAGGTCCGAACACCCTCGGCATTGGCGCCGACACAGTGGTCGAGATAATAGCGGATCACTGCCGGCACCACGCCCGCCGCGCCATTGGTGGGGGCCGTCACCACCTTGCCGCCGGCGGCATTCTCCTCGTTGACCGCCATGGCATAGACCGACAGGAAATCCATGACGCGATGCGGCTGCATCGAGTTGGAGCCCTGTTCGCTTTTCAGCTTTGCCAGCACGTCGGCAGCACGGCGCTTCACTTTCAATCCGCCAGGCAAGGTGCCTTGCGTCGCAAGGCCTCGCCGCATGCAATTGTCCATCACCGACCAGATGGCATCGAGCCTGCTGTTGAGTGCTGTGCCATGCGCCACTTCCTCATTGGCGCGTTTCATCTCGGTCACGGACTTGCCTGAGGTCCGTCCCATGGCGAGCATGGCTTCTGCATCCTCGAACGGGAAGGGGACGACAATGGCTGGCTTTTCGGCCACGGCGGAAAGCGCCGCTTCGCGTTCCCGTGCTGTCTGCACAAAGCCGCCGCCGATCGAAAAGAATGTTTCCTCTGCGGCAATCGCGCCGTCGCGCTCAAGCCGGAACACCATGCCGTTGGCATGGCCTTTCAGGGCCGGACCGAAATCGAAGATCACGTCCTGCCCGGGATCAAAATCAAACTGCCGCGCCTTCCTGGCCGAAGCCATGGTGGCCAGCACCGCATCAATGCGTTCGGGGTCAATGTCCTGTGGCGTTTCCCCGGCAAGTCCGAGCACGATGGCCCGGTCGGTGCCGTGCCCCTTGCCGGTGAAGGCGAGGGAGCCATGCAATGTCACGCGGATGCGCCCGTCCCTTTGCCCGAGGCTGTCGAGGAAGCGCCGCGCCGCCACCATGGGGCCCACCGTGTGCGAGCTTGATGGGCCAATGCCGATCTTGAAGAGGTCAAAGACGGAGAGGAACATGGGTTGATCCTAGCATGGCTTCCATGCCGGAACATGGCACATCCGGCGTGGCAGGCCGATTTGCGGCATGTTAGCTCCCGGCCATGATTGCTCTCCTCTTTGGCCTTGTCGCCGCCCTGTGCTGGTCCGTCCATGATCTGGTGGCGAGGCTTTACGCCCCGTCGATTGGCCCATTCCGCGTGGCCTTCTGGGTGGTGGTGTCGGGCGCCGTGCTGCTTTCAGCCATCATTCTGTGGCGCGGCCATATCTGGCAGGCGGACAGCCATTCGATCTTCCTCGCCCTCGCCATGGGCGTCATCTATGCCGGGGCCCTGGGCGGATTGCTCAAGGCCTTCAGCCTGGCACCGGTTTCGATCGTTGGGCCCTTTACGGCGGGCTATCCGGCGCTCGTCGTGGTCTGGGGTTTCTTCCACGGCCTGGTGCCGACGCCCCTGCAATGGCTGGCCGTCATTCTCATCATCCTCGGCGCCGTCATCGTTGGCCGGGCCGGGCCAAGTGATGGCGGCCTCGCCGCTGTGCCCCAGGGCAAGGTGCCGGTGGTCATCGGCAGTTGCGTCGTGGCTGTGCTCGGCTTTGCCGTTGCGGTGGTGCTGGGGCAGGCGGCAACGCCGGGTCTCGGCGAATATGAAACCAC
>CAZUKI010000357.1:0-1620 GCA_964620785.1 uncultured Aestuariivirga sp. | reverse complement strand
TCGCCTGCACATTGCCCTTGGCGATGGCATCACTCACCATCTGTGTCGCCTTGGCCTCGGCCTCGGCTGAACGCTCCCGTGCTTCGGCGGCGCGGAATGCGGCCTCCTTCAGGCCTTCGGCTTCGAGAACGACTGACTGCTTTTCGCCTTCGGCCTTGAGAATGGCCGCCTGGCGGAGGCCCTCTGCCTCGAGAACAGCAGCACGCTTGTCGCGCTCTGCCTTCATCTGGCGGGCCATGGATTCGACGAGGTCGCGTGGTGGCGCGATGTCCTTGATCTCGATGCGGGTCATCTTGACGCCCCATGGCTGGGCCGCCTGGTCCACCACGGTGAGAAGGCGGACATTGATCTCGTCACGCTGCGACAGCAGCTGATCAAGATCCATGGACCCCATGACCGTGCGGATATTGGTCATCACCAGATTGATGATGGCGAACTCGAGGTTCTTCACCTCGTAGGCGGCCTTCGGCGCATCCACCACCTGGTAGAAGATCACGCCATCGACTTTGACCATGGCATTGTCGCGGGTAATGATCTCCTGCGATGGTACATCGAGGACCTGTTCCATCATGTTCTGCTTTGAGCCTATACGATCGATGAATGGAACAATGAGCCCGAGGCCGGGATGCAGCGTCCTGATGTAGCGCCCGAAGCGCTCGACAGTGTAGTTGTAGCCCTGCGGCACCATGCGGATGGCGCGCAGCAGGTAAAAGACGATGACGGCCAGAAAGACCAGAACGAAAACTGATGCGCCTTCAAACATGGCTTCCTCCCGCGTGATTCGTAGTCTTCCAGGTGAATCTAGGGTCTACCGGAGCTAAATCCAGCCCCCCAGCTCGCGCGCTGCAATTGTGCTTAACATATTGATAGAGCGCGGACTGTCATTAAGGCAGGGCACGACGCTGAATTCCTGCCCGCCCCTGGCATGGAACATCTCCTTGAGGCCGATTGCCAGTTCTTCCAGCGTTTCCACGCAGTCCGCCGCAAAACCCGGCGATATGACCAGGAGTTTCCTGACACCTTGTGCAGGCAGCCCCTCCACGGTCTCCTGGACATAGGGCTTGAGCCATTCTGCCCTCCCGAACCGCGACTGGAAAACAACCTGCAGCGCTTCCGGTGCAAGCTGCAACTGCTCGCGCACCAACCGCGCGGTCGCCTGGCATTGGGCGAGATAGGGATCACCCTTGTCGATGTAGGCCTTCGGCAAGCCATGAAAGGCCATCAGGATGCGGTCCGGTTTCCACTCCAGTGATTTCAGGTGTTCTTTCAGGCTCGCGGAAATGGCATCGACATACTCACGACTCGAAAAATAGGGTGGCACCACGCGGATCGCAGGCTGCCAGCGCATTTCCTCCAGCGCCCAGCCGAGTGCGTCCATGACCGATGCCGTCGTGGCAGCCGAATATTGTGGATAGAGCGGGAAAACGACAATGCGTTCGCAGCCGTCCTGCTTCATGGCCTTGAGGCGCTCGGCAACCGTCGGTGAACCATAGCGCATGGCCCAGTCCACCCTGATGCCATCGCCCAGCCGCTGAGACAGCTTTGCCGCCTGCTCTCTCGTGATGGTCTTGAGCGGAGATTCGTTGCGCTCGCTGTTCCAGATCCTGTCATAGGCGTGCC
>CAZUKI010000356.1:0-1630 GCA_964620785.1 uncultured Aestuariivirga sp. | reverse complement strand
GGATCTCGATGAGCGCGTCTGGCCGGTCGCCATGTTTCGCGCAAGTTGCAAGGGCGGATTGCGCAGCCGCATCAGCCCGCTTGCCGGTGAAGTTCAGGATCGTCGTTTTGGCCATGAGGCATCCTAGCTGAATGCATCAGCGGCTGCCAATTGAACTGGCCTATGGCGTGATAGAGCCCGCTGATGGCAAAGAAGGGCAGGCTGCGCGTGGCGCCGACCTTCAGGCGGCCTGTGTCAGCCAGTCCTCTCCCAGGGCAGTGAGCGTACGCTCCATCGGATCGCGGCCGAGTTCGGCGGCGAGCGGGCAGGGGCCCGTTTCGGTGCAATTGTGCAGTTTCCGGCATTCGGCCTCGCTGAGGTCCAGCGAGACGTAGGTCCGCATTTTCGGACATGTGAGGCCGGTGAGGGTAAAGGAGACTGCCATGCCAGTCTTTCACCAGAAGGCGGCAAGACCGGCATTGACCTCGATCAACTCCCAAGGGGAGGCGCATTTGGCGTTAACAAATGGTAAATGTCTCCCATGGGGTGCCGACGGAGGGTGACATGTCGAAGCTCTATGGCGAAAGCCACCGCACGCTGCAGCGCCAGTTCGATTCGGTCCGGATCGCCGATCGCATCGAGGAGCGGCTGTTCCATGAGCAGGTGACCATCGAGGACAAGGTCTTCATCGAAAGCCTCGACATGTTCTTCCTGGCGACCGCCGACGCGGCGGGCCGCCCCAACTGTTCCTACAAGGGTGGCGACCCTGGTTTCGTGCGGGTGCTCGACGCCGCAACCATCGTCTTTCCGCATTATGACGGCAACGGCATGTTTCTCTCGACCGGGAACACCCTGGAAAATCCCGAGGTCGGCCTCCTCTTCATCGACTTCACGCGGCAGAAGCGCATGCGCCTCAACGGCACTGCCCGTATCGTGCCGGCCGAGGATGTTTCACCGCCCTATGCCGGCGCGCAATTCGTGGTGATGGTCGCGGTGCGCCAGGTCTTTCCCAATTGCCCGCGCTACGTTCACAGGATGCAACTCATCGAGCGCTCCATTGCCGTGCCGCGCGGCGAGGCTGAACCGCCGGTGCCGAACTGGAAGCGCGCCAATTGGGCCGTCGATGCCCTGCCGCGCAAGAACAAGAGCGAGTGAAGGCCGGACGCGCCCGGCTATTCGCCGGGGAGTTTCCGCACCGCATCGAACAGTGCGGCAATTAGCGGCGACAGCGGCTCGCGGTCCACCGCCACGAGGCCGACCTTGTGCGACACTTCCGGTTTGGACAGTGGCACCGCAACGACGCCATCCAGCGCGCCGAGCGCATTCTTGAAATAGTCCGGCATGATGGAGCACAGGCCCATGCTGCGCACCGAGGCCACGAGGTTCATGATCGAATTGGTCTCGAGCCGCGGCGAGGGTCTGGCCTTGGCCGCTGCAAAGGCCCGGTCGATGATTCGCCGGTTCTGCATGTTGGGCGTGAGCAGGCAGAGCGGCTGCTGTGCTGCCTCGAACCAGGTGACGCTGGCCCGCTTGGCAAGGGCATGGTCATGCGCCACGAACAGGCAGTAGTTCTCGCGGTAAAGCTCGGCCTGCATGAGGCCCTCGACCGGCTCGTTGTCGAGATAGGTGATGCCGCCGTCGATCGAGAAAT
>CAZUKI010000355.1:0-1656 GCA_964620785.1 uncultured Aestuariivirga sp. | reverse complement strand
CCTGTCGCCGGGTCAACGACGCTCATGGTCGCCTGCTTGCCGTCATAGAGGCCCTGCACCGTGGCGCGCGTCACAAGCCGTGCATTGGCGCAGGCGCCGATCCGGTCGATCAGTTCCTTCCGCCATGTTTCAAGCGCATCTGAATTGACGCCGAGCAGGTTTCCGCCCGCCTCGAAATCCTGTTCCGCGATGATGACACGGGCTCCCGCCTCGGCGGCCACGGCTCCGGCCGCAAGGCCCGCCGGTCCCGAACCGATCACCAGCACGTCGCAGTAGGTGTTACGTTGATCGTAGCGCAGCGTGCCCCTGTCTTCCGTAGCCCGGCCAAGCCCCGCCGCACGGCGGATGAAGGGCTCATAGAGCATCCAGGATTTCCGCAAGGGACCCATGAAGGTCTTGTAGTAGAAGCCCGCCGTGAAGACAGGCGAGAAAAGACTGTTGACCGCCATAACGTCGAAGCCGGGCAAAGGCCAGGCATTCTGGCTCCGCGCCACCAGCCCCGCCTTCAGTTCCGTCGCGGGGCCAACCGCATTGGGTTCCTGCCTGTCGCCACTGCCAAGCGTGAACAGCGCATTGGGTTCTTCCAGTCCCGCCGAAAGAATGCCGCGCGGGCGATGATACTTGAAGCTGCGCCCGATGATGTTCTCGCCATTGGCAAGCAGCGCCGAGGCCAGCGTGTCACCGGCAAGGCCAGAGAGCAGCTTGCCATTGTAGGTGAAGGACAGAACCCGCGCCCTGTCCACCCGTCCACCACTGTCAGTGCGCCGGAACCCGGTCATCTCACGGCACCATGTTGTCTTGACCCTCCCCCTTGTGGGGAGGGCGCGCGGCGAAGCCGCGGGGTGGGGGTAAGGCGGGCAAGATGCGCGGCGATCTCGTCGTGCACTCCCTGCGAATTCTTGAGAACGTCGATGTTCTGGAACCTCAGTACCGCAAAACCCAGATTACGCAGGAACGAGTCCCGGACACGGTCATGTTCCCGACCCCTGTCCCCTGAATGTTGGGAGCCATCTACCTCGATGATTGTCTTGTAGGAATGGCTCAGAAAATCAGCATAATACGGGCCGATCTGCACTTGCCTCCTGAAATGCGCCGAGGGCCAATTCATGTCGCGGAGAACGAACCACATCTTCCATTCTGCGTCAGTCATTTTGTTGCGGAGTTGCCGTTGGCGACTCACCCCACCCGACCGCTTCGCGGTCTCCCTCCCCCTCGAGGGGAGGGACGACTTTGCAATAGCGGTCATTCACCGCCCCCGATGATCTCGTTGGTGGCGGTGTTCCGCTTCACCGTGAACCACTGGCGGCAGCCCAGCACATGCTGCCAGTATTCACTGTGCGGGCCCTTCGGGTTGTTGAACAGGAAATAATAGTCATGCCAGGCCTTGAGATCGCCGCTGCCATGCTTCGGCCGCGCCTTGGAAGCGTCACCGCCATAGCGGAACTCGCTCCAGTCCCTGTCGCCGCAATGTGGGCATGTGATCTTCATTGCTTGTAGGCCCAGTTGCCGATGCCGAACTCGTCAAGCTCGCGGCCCTTCTCGAAACGGTCCAGCGTGAACTCGCGGTTGAGCTCGTGCTCGTTGTCATTGGCGATGGTGTACGCGAAGGTGAAGCCGGAGGCGGGCGTCGCCTTGAAGCCCTGGTAGCACCAGCCG
>CAZUKI010000354.1:0-1665 GCA_964620785.1 uncultured Aestuariivirga sp. | reverse complement strand
GGGTCCTGGAAGCGCCCCCAGCGGCTGACGTCATAGACCAGGATGATCTGGAAATTGATATCGCCGGACTGGACATCCTTGATCAGGCGTTGCAGTGCATCGCGGCCATCGATGTTGAGGCCGCTGCGCCCTTCGTCGGCGTAGGTGCGGACGATCTCGATGCCTTGCCGCTCGGCGTATTCCCGGATCTTGTCGGCCTGGTTCTGGGTCGAGTACTGCTGGTGGTCGGTGGACATGCGCACGTATTCGGCGGCGCTGAGGAATGTTCCCTGTACCGGTGGCTTGTCGATGGTGTGGTTGCGGTCCATGCCGGATGCCCTTGTTCATCAAGTCGAAGTTCGACTCCCGGCAGCCGGCATGACGTGTCATGTCGTCTGGTAACCCTTGCCAGATCTGAATTTGCGCCATCGAAGCAGGTGTGTCGGGAGCATTTCGCGCGGACGTTATCAGCGCGAAAGCCCCCGGTCTATACCGTCTTCTCTTTGCAATCAGCGGGTTTGATCAATCACCCGTCGCGGGCGATTGAAAGCAAAGCGATTTTGACGAGCCACGCGTCACCGTTTGCAATTCCGGCCGAATCGCAGCGCCGCAACTCGTAGATACCTGCTGGCAGAAGGGTTTCGAGAAATGACGCGTCACTCTTTGCAATCGCCTTGCTGCGGCGCGTTTCGTTGCGCGATTTCTGCTGCTCGCGATTGCGGGCCGCGTACTCGGGGTGTCGGTTCCGGTATTCGTGCCAATAGTCGGGGTGGGCCTGCAGCCAGGCCTCGGTATGTTTCTGCTGCCTGGCGGCATACGTTTTGTCGGACTTGCGCTTGGCCTGCTGCCAGCGTCGGCGACGCTCACGTTGGCATTCCGGATCAGAGCAGGTTTGCTGGTGCTTGACGTGGCGATGGGGCGTAAAGGGTTTGCGGCAGATGAGGCATTTCCTGATTGTCATGACATCTCCAGGGCGGCGCCCTGACGATGTCTGCGGAGCTTGACTGACGATCTTCGTGCTGATGACCTGTAGATCTACTGCAGGGAATCAAATTCGCGAGGTCGATGCCGGCGTTGTTGCATGAGCACCGGCAGGAACACTGCAGAGACGCTCCGATCAAAAGTTGAGAATTTCCCCGCAGGCACAGTCACTGCACAGCACCTACAGAGGATTTGAAACACGCCGGCCATGCCGCCGTCCGAAATGCGCCCTTTTTGGCCGCATTTCGGTGACGCAACTGGGTTCCCCGCCATTACGATCGCGCTCACGTTGGTGCTCGCCACGGCCTTGATGTGGCTTTCCTAGCTGGGGAAACGAAATAAACAGCATTCATGTCACACCCGCGCAGCAGTTGGCGCGTTTTTGAAGTGGCCCTTCCAAACAGAGACGGGCAGAGAGAGAAGCAGCGGAAGCCATGCCTGGTGCGGGTTTCCTTACTACCGGCGGCGCGTGAAATTGCGTGACAGTCGGCAAATGCAGCAAATGATCGCGGCGTCGACCGTGGATGGGCCCATGGCTCGCTCACATCTGGTGAGCCTGCCTGCCTCGACCGGCAGCCCGTAGGACGACGACGATCGATGACGTTTGACACTGGCCCATCGGGCTGGCGTCTCCCATGGCCTGCCTGCACGGCGTCCGCGCCCGCAGCGCGTGAACCAACACTCACCACTCGATTTCGGTCTTGC
>CAZUKI010000353.1:0-1683 GCA_964620785.1 uncultured Aestuariivirga sp. | reverse complement strand
GCGAACCTCATCCGGAGTTGGCGTCGTCGCGCCGGAAGCGATGGACAGGGCAACGCTGTCCACGGCGGCGGAAAGTTCAGCCTGATAGCGCCCCGACTTGAGATAGACACCCGCTTCCAGCGCGGCATCACCCAGTGCGATACCCAGGATTGCGAAGATCAGAAATCGCAGAAGGTTCATGCCATGCCTCCGTGATTGTGCATCACATTGTAGCGGAGATCGAGGTGAAGGTGGTGGTCAGGGCAGCATTCAGCAGCGGCAAGCCGAAGTAGGTGGCGAGCGCAAAGACCGCCAACACCACCCAGGGCCAGAGGCGGCGTTTCCTGCCAGCCTTCGCCTGCCCTCCGGACGTGGCACCCGTTCCATTCAATCCGCTACGCTGCTGCGATCCCTGCATGATTGTCGCCTCCCCAAGCCCCCTGAGAAACCTATGCAAATGCCGAAGGGCGCGCAACGGGTGTCTTTCCGTTGCACGCCCCGGGGTGTGTTGGGAAGTGCTGGACTGGCTGGGACAGTCAGATCTTCATTGCGTCGGGGCCGCGGCTGATGGCAGCAACGCCGGTGCGCGAGACCTCGACCAGGCCCAGCGGCACCATGAGAGAAATGAACTGGTCCACCTTATCGGGCTTTCCGGTCAGTTCAAAGACGAAGGAGTCTGTCGAGGCGTCGACGACACGGGCGCGGAAGGCATCGGCGAGGCGCAGGGCCTCGACACGCCTGTCGCCCTTGCCCGCCACCTTTACCATGGCAAGCTCGCGCGCCAGGTAGTTGCCGGCGACGGTCAGGTCGGCAACAGAATGCACCGGCACCATGCGCTCCAGCTGGTTCTTGATCTGGGCAATGACTGCTGCCGTTGCGGTGGTGACGATCGTGAAGCGCGAGACGTGCTTTTCGTGCTCCGTCTCCGACACCGTAAGCGAGTCGATGTTGTAGCCGCGGCCTGCAAAGAGGCCGATGATGCGGGCAAGGACGCCCGGCTGGTTTTCGGCAATCACGGCCAGCGTGTGGGTCTGCACTTCCTGCTTCTTGTCATCGAGAAAATAGGCCGAGCCGGTGCCGCTGAGATGGGGTTTGTTCATGTCTCTCTCCTCACACCAGCTGCTTGCCCTTGGCGTCAATGACGTTGCCGACATCTTCATCCTTCACTTCGGACCCCAGCAGCATCTCGTTGTGGGCCTTGCCGGAGGGGATCATCGGGAAGCAATTGGCGAGGTTGGCGACACGGCAATCAAAGAGAACCGGGGCCTTGACCGTGATCATTTCCTTGATGGCGTCATCGAGGTCGGCCGGCTTGTCGCAGCGGATGCCAACGCCGCCATAGGCTTCCGCAAGCTTCACGAAATCAGGGAGTGAGTCCATGTAGCTCTCGGACAGGCGGTTGCCATGCAGCAACTGCTGCCACTGGCGCACCATGCCCATGTACTGGTTGTTGAGGATGAAGATCTTGACCGGCAGGCCGTGCTGGATGGCGGTTGACATCTCCTGCATGTTCATGAGCACCGAGGCATCGCCGGCGATGCACACGACCAATGACTTGGGGTGTGCCGCCTGCACGCCGATGGCCGACGGCAGGCCATAACCCATGGTGCCAAGGCCGCCGGACGTCATCCAGCGGTTCGGTTCCTCGAAGCGATAGAACTGCGCTGCCCACATCTGGTGCTGGCCCACTTCGGTGGTGATGTA
>CAZUKI010000352.1:0-1695 GCA_964620785.1 uncultured Aestuariivirga sp. | reverse complement strand
CTGCCACAGCGTCCAGCCCTTGGGGTGCCAGAACACGGTGCCGGGCGAATGGTCGTCGATATGAAACAGGTCCAGCTCGCGCCCCAGCTTGCGGTGGTCGCGCTTCTCGGCCTCTTCCAGCATCGTCAGGTACTGCTGCAACTCATCCTTGGTCGCCCAGGCCGTACCGTAGATGCGCTGCAGCATCTCGTTGCGATGGTCGCCCCGCCAGTACGCGCCGGCCACCTTCATGAGCTTGAAGAACTTCAGCTTGCCCGTGCTGGGCACGTGCGGGCCGCGGCACAGGTCCTCGAATGCACCTTCGCGGTACAGGGAAACGTCCTCATTGGCCGGGATGCTGGCAATGATCTCGGCCTTGTAGTGCTCGCCAATGCTCTTGAAATAGGCCACAGCCTCGTCACGTGGCAGCACGCGGCGCGTGACCGGTTCGTCCTTGCTGGCCAGTTCGGCCATGCGTTTCTCGATGGCAACCAGGTCTTCCGGCGTGAATGGCCGCTTGTAGGAGAAGTCGTAATAAAACCCGTTTTCAATGACAGGCCCGATCGTGACCTGCGCGTCCGGGAACAGCTCCTTGACGGCATACGCCAGCAGGTGGGCCGTCGAGTGGCGGATCACTTCCAGGCCATCTGCATCCTTGGCTGTGACAATGGACAGGGGGCTGTCCGCCTGGATGGTGTAGCTCGTGTCCACCACCTTGCCATCCACCTTGCCTGCGAGGGCGGCCTTGGCCAGACCGGAACCGATGGATGCAGCCACCT
This sequence comes from uncultured Aestuariivirga sp., assembly GCA_964620785.1. Taxonomy (GTDB): domain Bacteria; phylum Pseudomonadota; class Alphaproteobacteria; order Rhizobiales; family Aestuariivirgaceae; genus Aestuariivirga. The sequence goes on along the minus strand of CAZUKI010000352.1, from coordinate 937 downwards.
CGGCCACGGTGACAGGGCCGGGATATTCGCGTTGCGAGCCGTCGGGGAGCGTGATCTTGATCATGTGAAGAAGGGTTCAGAAAAAAACAAAGCGCGGTCGAAAGCCGCGCTTGATCTGGGAACCGGGGGAGTTCAGTGCACGCGACTTCGCGACCTCAGGGGGTCGTCCAACCTTTCGGCGTAGTTCGCGGTGTCATAACCAGGTTGCCTTTCTCGCTCTTGCAAGCCCGCCAGATGCGGGCTGTGCAAGGATTTTAACCTGCCTGAACAAAGCCTGTGCCATCGCAGCGCGGGCAGCCGGTGATGACCGTCTGCTTCTCGACTTCGAAGTTCTCGTTGATGTTCTCGCTGTCAATGCGAAGCTCGCCCGTGCCATTGCAGTCGGGACACCGCTGCTGGTTCAGCTTGCCGGCGTCAAAGACGCCGGTTTTTTCGCTTGATGCACCCATGTCGGCCTCGCTTCTGTGGTGTGTACGTCCTGCAGCACTCTAGCGCTGAACGCCGGAAACAACAAACCCCGTCTTCCCTAGGGTGGACGGGGTTTCGGGGCCCGGACCACAAGGCCCGGAAGCCGGTGCGAAGGCGGCTTACGCGGCCTTCTTTTCCTCGAAGAACTGTGCGTCTTCGGTGGAGCCCTTGAGCGCCGCCGTCGAGGCGTTGGCTTCGATCGTCGTCGTCACCGAGTCAAAGTAACCGGTGCCCACTTCGCGCTGGTGCTTCACAGCGGTGAAGCCACGGTCGGCGGCGGCAAATTCCTTCTGCTGGAGCTCGACAAACGCGCTCATGTTGCTGCGGGCGTAACCGTAAGCCAGCTCGAACATCGAGTAGTTCAGGCTGTGGAAGCCTGCCAGCGTGATGAACTGGAACTTGTAGCCCATGGCGCCCAGTTCCTTCTGGAACTTGGCAATGGTGGCGTCGTCCAGGTTCTTCTTCCAGT
>CAZUKI010000351.1:0-1696 GCA_964620785.1 uncultured Aestuariivirga sp. | reverse complement strand
TTCGCCTCATCCTCGAGCTTGAGGCACTCGTCCTTGTTCATGCCGTTGTTGCTTTCCTGCCAGGCGCAAAGCTGGGCGGCATCGAAGGTGAGTTCAACGGCATCGGCGAGTGCGGGGCTGGCGGCCAGCAGCACGGCGGCGGCCAGGGCAATTTTCTTCATCGGTGGATCCTCAGGATTTTCGGTTGGTGAAGCGGGCCATCATCCGCAGTGTCTCTTCGCTGACATGATGCTCGATTCCCTCGGAATCGATGCGCGCCGTTTCCGGTGAGACGCCGATGACCAGCAGGAAGTTCTCCACCACGGCGTGGCGGCGGCGGCCTTTTTCGGCAATGTCCCAGCCCGCCACGGTGAGCATGATGGGACGGTAGGGCTCCTGCGTCACGAAGCCCTTTTCCTGCAGGCGCTTCAGCATCTTCACCACAGTGGCATTGGCCACCCCGAGACGCAGCGCCACATCGGTGCCGCGGGCCTCGCCCTTGCTGTCGATGAGGTCGGCAATCAGTTCACAATAGTCCTCGACCAGCTCCGTGCGATGGTCGGAACGGGTGCGCCGGAAGGGCGCGGACTGGATCTTGGCTTTGGCGGTGCGCGTGCTGGGCATCAGGCTCTGTCCGGATTGGCGTCTAGCTAGCCTATTGACAGAAGTTTAGCCAGTGCTAAATTAAGGTTTAGCAATGGCTAAACTTGGGGATTCCGTGATGACTGCCGGAACGCTTGACGGCTGGAGAGGGCGCCGGGGCGAACCGTCGCTTATGGATGTGTTCCGCACGGTTCCGGTGCGCAATTCCGGTTCCACCTTCCGCCGCGCCCTTGCCTTCGTCGGCCCCGGCTATCTCGTTTCTGTCGGCTACATGGACCCCGGCAACTGGGCGACCTCCATCGCCGGCGGCGCGCAGTTCGGCTACACGCTGCTCGTGGTCGCACTGATGTCGAACATCATGGCGATCATCCTGCAGTCGCTCTGTGCCAGGCTTGCCATCGGCTCCGGCCGTGACCTCGCGCAGGCCTGCCGCGATGCCTTTCCGAAGTCCGTGTCATTCGTGCTCTGGCTCTTTGCCGAAATCGCCATCATCGCCACCGACATCGCCGAGGTGGTCGGAACGGCAATCGGCCTCAACCTGCTTTTCGGCATTCCCCTCGAGATCGGCGTCATCATCACGGCACTCGATGTCTTCCTCATCCTCTGGCTGCAGAAGCTCGGCTTCCGGTATGTCGAGGCCTTCATCATGGCGCTGCTCGGCGTGATCTTCGCCTGCTTCTTCGTGCAGATCGCCATGGCTGACCCGGAATGGGGGCCGCTGCTGCTGGGCTTCGCGCCGACTGTCGAGATCGTCAAGAACCCGGCCATGCTCTACCTGGCACTGGGCATCATCGGCGCCACCGTCATGCCGCACAATCTCTACCTTCATTCCGGCATCGTGCAGACCAGGGCCTATGGCGAAAGCTACGAGGAGAAGCGCGAGGCGCTGAAATTCGCCACCATCGATTCAACCGTCGCCCTGATGTTTGCGCTGCTGGTCAACGCCTCGATCCTCATTCTCGCCGCCGCCACCTTCAACAAGGCCGGCATGAACGACATCGCCGAGCTCGGCGAGGCGCATTCGCTGCTCTCGCCGCTGCTCGGGCTCGCCATCGCGCCGGTGCTCTTCGGCATCGCGTTGCTGTGCTGCGGCATCAACTCGACAGTCACCGCC
>CAZUKI010000350.1:0-1699 GCA_964620785.1 uncultured Aestuariivirga sp. | reverse complement strand
ACTGGAAGAAGAACCTGGACGACGCCACCATTGCCAAGTTCCAGAAGGAACTGGGTGCCATGGGTTACAAATTCCAGTTCATCACGCTGGCAGGCTTCCACAGCCTGAACTACTCGATGTTCAACCTGGCCTACGGCTATGCCCGCAACCAGATGAGCGCCTTCGTCGAACTGCAGCAGGCCGAGTTCGCTGCCGCCGACAAGGGCTTCACCGCGGTGAAGCACCAGCGCGAAGTGGGCACCGGCTACTTTGACGCAGTGACCACGACGATCGAAGCCAACGCCTCCACGGCCGCGCTGAAAGGCTCGACCGAAGACGCCCAGTTCTTCGACGAAAAGAAGGCTGCCTGAGTCTCCCTCTCATGGATGCCGGCCTTCATGCCGGCATGGGGAACCCCGCTGAGTTGCAGAACTGGCGGGGTTTTTTTTCTTTCCTGCCCGGTTGAGCGTAAAGTGGAGACCGGCTGGCTCAGCCCGACGAAGGAGTTGCCATGACAGCGCCCAATGAAAAGACCGGGGTTTTCCACGCCCGTGACCTCGATGCCACGAACTGCCCGGATTGCAGCGGCACCGGTGAGCTGCGCATCGAAAGCGAGAACATCAACGAGGCGTTTGAAGTGGAACGACAAACCGTGATCACCGAATGTCCACACTGCCGCGGTACCGGCAAGGCCGTCACAGGCTAAAATGCAGGGTCGCCTGCGCTGGTCGGGCACACAAGAGCTGGAAAGGCAACTGGTTATGACACCGCGAACTACCCCGAAAGGTGAGTCGACCCATTGAGGTCGCGTTGTCGCGTGCCCTGAGCTCTCCCTTGCAGTCATCAGTCCAAAGCGCGGCAATCGACCGCGCTTTTTGATTTTTGGAACCCATTTGAATCATGATCAAGATCACGCTCCCTGATGGCTCGCAGCGCGAGTACCCCGGCCCGGTGACGGTGGCCGAAGTTGCCGCCTCGATTGGCGCCGGCCTGGCCAAAGCGGCATTGGCAGGAAAAGTTCCTGCGGCCGATGGCCAGGGCTCGCGCATCGTCGATACGAGCTTTACCTTCACCAGTGACAGCTCCCTGTCGATCGTGACCGCCAAAGACGCTGATGGCCTGGAGGTGATCCGGCATTCCACGGCGCACTTGCTGGCCTATGCCGTCAAGGAACTGTTCCCGGAGGCCCAGGTGACCATTGGGCCAGTGATCGAGAACGGGTTTTTCTACGACTTCTCGTACAAGCGCCCTTTCACGCCCGAGGATCTGGCCGCGATCGAAAAGCGCATGACGGCGCTGGCTGCGAAGGACGAGCCGGTGGTGCGCAGGGTGTTGCCGCGCGATGAGGCGGTGGCCTACTTCAAGAGCCTGGGAGAGCACTACAAGGCGGAAATCATTGCGAGCATCCCCAGCAACGAAGATGTGAGCTTGTACCGCGAAGGCGCCTTTGAGGACCTTTGCCGGGGGCCGCACGTGCCCAGCACCGGAAAGCTGCGCTTCTTCAAGCTCATGAAGGTCGCTGGTGCCTATTGGCGGGGTGACCACCGCAACGAAATGCTCCAGCGGATTTACGGCACGGCATGGGCGACCAAGGAAGAGTTGGCGCAGTACCTGACGATGCTCGAAGAAGCCGAGAAGCGCGACCACCGCAAGCTCGGGCGTGAATTGGATCTGTTCCACATTGATGACCACTCGCCCGGAACGGTCTTCTGGCACCCCA
>CAZUKI010000349.1:0-1701 GCA_964620785.1 uncultured Aestuariivirga sp. | reverse complement strand
CCAAGGCACCGGCCGAAGTTTCCGACCACTTTGAAGTGCAGATCCTGTGGATGGGTGCCGAGCCGCTGCTGCCGGGCCGCCCCTACATCATCAAGGCGGGGACCAGGACGCTTCCGGGCACCATCGAGCGCATCAAGCACAAGATCAACGTCAATACCCTTGAGCATCAGGCCGGTGAGACCGTGGCTCTCAATGAGATTGCTGTCTGCAATCTGGAACTCGATGCCGCCATTGCCTTCGCACCCTATGGCGAGAGCAAGGCGCTGGGTTCCTTCATCATCATCGACCGCTTCTCCAACAATACCGTTGGCATGGGCCTCATCGATTTCGCCCTGCGCCGCGCCGCCAATATCCACTGGCAGGCAACCGACGTCAGCAAGGAGAGACGTGGCAAGCTCCTCGGCCAGAAGCCGGCCGTGCTCTGGTTCACCGGCCTGTCCGGTTCCGGCAAATCGACCATTGCCAACCTCGTCGAGAAGCAGCTCCACGCCAAGGGCCACCTCACCTACCTCCTCGATGGCGACAACGTGCGCCACGGCCTGAACCGCGACCTGGGCTTCACCGATGCCGACCGCGTGGAGAACATCCGCCGCGTGGCTGAGGTGGCACGGTTGATGGCCGATGCCGGGCTCATCGTGCTCGTCTCCTTCATTTCGCCGTTCAAGGCCGAGCGCCTGATGGCGCGCGAGCGCCTGAGCGGAGAAGGCAGCGAGGGCGAGTTCATAGAGGTCTTCGTCGATACAGCACTTGCCGAGGCCGAGAAGCGCGACGTCAAGGGACTTTACGCCAAGGCCCGCCGCGGTGAGTTGCAGAACTTCACCGGCATTTCCTCGCCCTATGAAGCCCCCGAGGACCCGGAGATTCGCATCGAGACGGCAATCACAGGCCCGGAACAGGCAGCAAGCGCCATCGTCGGTTATCTGTCGGCAGCGGGACGGCTCAAGGCGTGAGCGCATCGGCGATTGAAAGCGCCGCCTTGTGGGTCACGATGTTGAACGGTGCCCACAGGAAGTCGGGCCATGTCGACAGCTTCACCACGACCATATTGTGTGCATAGTTGATATAGATCCACTGCCCGAACACGCCCCGTGCCATCAGGTTGCGCGAACTCTCGTCCTCGATCCAGAACTGGTTGTGATAGGCCCCCCTTGGCAGGGTTTGCGTATATGGTTCGCCGAAAATGCCGTGGTTGCCGTTGCGCGTCGCTTCCACCCACGAGGCAGGCACGATGCCGCCACCCTGCTCCAGCATCAGGAGCCCGAAGCGGCCATAGTCGCGCAGTGTCGCGTTGAGCCCGCCATCCGCCAGCGCATAACCCGCTGGATCAACGGTGAAGCAGGCGCTTTCCTCGGCTCCCATTTTCTGCCAGATTTCTTCTGAAAGCAGTTGCGGCAGGCGCCGGCCTGAAACCCGTTCCATCGCAAAGGCCAGCACATCGGTCTCGATCGACCGATAAACAAATTTCTCGCCATGTGCGCGCTCTGATGCCTTGAGCCGCAGGATGAGTTCAAAGACATGGGCAGGCCAGTTGAAACCGGGATCGGTGCCCGGAGGCACCGGTTTCCAGCCAGAGGCCACATCGACCATGCCCACTTCAGAATAGGGGTTGGTGTATTCCTCAGAGAAGACGACGCCCGTTGTCATGTCGAGGACCTGCTGCAGCGAGGCCCCCTTCCAGGCCGTGTCCTTGAGTTCCGGCAG
>CAZUKI010000348.1:0-1738 GCA_964620785.1 uncultured Aestuariivirga sp. | reverse complement strand
TGGCGATCCATGCCGTCAGGGGCAAACCAAGGAAGCGCTGGATGCCGAACCAGCGAATGGCTGGTGCCAGGTCCTGGGCAGAGCGGCCACCGGAAATGGCAACGACCAGGCCGCGCACCCACATGTAGGCGGCGAGCGTGATGATGAAGGCATTCATCTTGGCCTTGACGATGAGTACGCCATTGAACAAGCCGACGAGGCCGCCGATTGCAGTTGCCACCGCAAGCGAAACCGGCACGGCGAGCCAGGCGGGCGAGAGCTGCAGGCCATAACCTATACCTGCCGAGCAGAAAAGGATGCCGACACCCATGGCCGAGAGGGCCGCTACGGATTCGACCGAGAGGTCCATCTGGCCGGTGATGATGACGAGCGCCAGGCCGATCGACATGACACCGAGCACACTCGAGGCTTCGATGATGTTGGCGAAGATCGATGGCTGGAAATAATTCGGGATGAGGGCCGAGAATATCGCCAGCACCGCGAGCAGGATGAGCCAGACGAGATTATCGAGGACAAATTCAACCGTTCGCCGGGTTTGCGGTGTCATCGTGATGTCCGTTTGGATGGGGATAAGGTGGTGAGGGTCTCCGGGCCGGAAGCCCGGAGACCTTGCTTGCAACTGTTATTCGATTGACTTCACTTCAGCCGTAGGCGGCTTGAGGTTGCCCCAGAAGGAAGGATTGTCGACGTTGTCCTTGCTGATGGCGGCGCCGGGGATCTTGATGTTCGGGCCCCAGGCTTCGGTCGTCACAGTGGACTTGAGACCAAGCACGTCATATTCGCCGGGCTTGATTTCCTGCTTGTTGACGATCTTGTCCATGAACATGGCAACGGCGGCAGCCTGTGCATAGAGAGGCTGTTCCACTTCGACGTTGAGCCAACCCTTGCGGATCAGGTCGAGGCCGACGGGTGCACCGTTCGAGCTCATCATCATCACGTCGCCCGGCTTCTTGCCGGCTGCTTCAAGCGAAGCAACAGCAGCAACCGAGAGATGGGCGGCATGGCTGAACACCAGGTCGATATCGGGATTCGCAACTATGGCGTCAGCTACAATGGTGCCCGCGTTGCTTGCGTCCCACTGCATGGCCGGCTTCGAGATGATCGTGACATCAGGGAAAGCCTTCATCTTTTCTTCGAAGCCCTTCTGGATGTCGAGCGTGTAGGGATCGCCCGGATCACCGAGTACCTGCAAAACTTTTCCCTTCACCGATCCGTTCTTGGCAGTGAGGAGCTTCTGGGCCTCTTCGGCAGCAATGTAGCCAATCTCGACTGTGCCGGCCACGGATGTGAAATCCGACGGTGTTGAGGTAATCTGACGATCAAACTCTACGACTGGGATTCCCGCCGCGCGCGCGGCCTCGATCGAGGGCTTGAGCGCGTTGAAATCCACCGCTGCCAGAATGATGGCGGATGGCTTCAGAACGATCGTGTCGTTCATCTGCGATTGCTGGGTTTCCGTCTTGTTGTCAGCATTCAACGTCTTCATGTCGTAGCCGACTTGCTTGAGGAACATTTCCAGCGCGCTCACCGAGCCGGTCTGGAACTCATCGAGCAGGGTAGGGACCATATAGTAGACTGTTCCCTTCGACGCGGCCTCGGCAGGCATGATTGCCGCTGCTGCAACCGCGAACATGCCCAACAGGGCAAAAGTTCTTCTTTTCATTCTGTTCACTCCTCTCTGTTTTACCGGATAACTCACTTTTTCCCCGCTGTTCCGGATGCAGCGAGTGATTCCCCC
>CAZUKI010000347.1:0-1754 GCA_964620785.1 uncultured Aestuariivirga sp. | reverse complement strand
TTTGCCGTTTCCAGCGTGGCGATCAGGTGGGCGCGGCCATCGCCGAGAAGCGGCACCCAATTGCCGAACTGATGGCCGGCATAGGCCAGCGCCACAGGCTGCTGGCCCGGGAATGGGGCATTGCCGGCAAGTGCCGCAAGGGTTTCGGGCTGGTCGAACCAGTTTGCCGGAAGGCCAAGCTCGACTGCGAGCGCATCATTGCGGGCCAGCAATCGCGGTCGCTCGACCGCGACCGGCGCCACGGCGCGATAGAAGGTGTCGGGAAGGCTGGTGGCAAGGTTCACGTCTTCTTCAGCCAGTTCATGTCCGGATAGGGAATGGGCTCCTTGGCCGAGAAGGCAAAGCGCCGGAAGATCTCGCCATAGCCGTTCATGGTGTAACCGTTGTTGCGGGCGATGAGTTCCGCCTTTTCGGCGCGGTAATAGGCGGGGAGCTTGTACCAGGCCAGCGCTGGCTTTGTATGGTGCGCCACATGCAGGTTGTTGTTGAGGAAGAGCAGCGACCAGAAGGGGCTGGCTTCGACGATGATGGTGCGGTGGTTCACCTCTGCCGCCGCCTGGTGCTCGCAATAGGAGCGCACCAGGGCGAGCGACACGCCGGGATAGGCAACGAGCAGGTAATACTGCCAGAACGGCATGCCGCAGATGACGACGGCCCAGAAGACGACGATGGCAGAAGAGAGCGCAAACAGCAGCCAGGCTTGCGCCTTGGAACGGTCGCCGCGGATGGCATCGAGAATGTCGGGCGGCCAGAAGCGCAGGATGCTGATGGCGGGGCCAAGCAGCATGCGTCCTGCCAGGGTGTTGTTCACTGCATAGAGCGTGCGCTTGATGCCCGGCATCTCGGCCCAACTGTCGGGCAGCATGTAATAGCTCTCCGGGTCCTTCACCGGGTCGGTCAGATGCAGGTCATTGTGATGGGTGAGGTGGGTTTCCTTGTAGCGCTGGTAGGGCAGCCACAGGGCGGGGGCCACGAAGATCAGCGCTTCATTGAGGATGCGATTTCGTGTCGGGTGTCCGTGCAGCACTTCATGCTGCAGCGAGGAATGAAGCGCCGCGCAATAGGCGCCAACCGGCAGGATCAGCCACCAGGGCAGGCTGGCGTGGTGCCAGGTCAGGAGGCCGAGCACGAGATAGACAAGCGCGGTCAGGCCGATCGTCGGCCACTCGACGGGGCGCTTGCGGAAGGAAATTTCACCGTTTGCCGTCATGGTCATAATTTACATTTCCCTCCTGATTTGTTCCACTGTTGAAGGTTGAGATTTTTGACGCGGGGTTAAGGGTGCTGGCCACACTGCAGATGTATGACCTTCCTGAAACAAGGCCCGCGACAGAGGCATTCTGGGCGGGCCTGGCGAAGGCGCTGGGGCAGTCCCCGGCCCTCGACATGCCGGAGGACTGGACGGTTGCCTGGCGGCGGCCCGACCTCCTGTTCAGCCAGACCTGCGGCTATCCCTTCACCCATGAATTTGCGGGCCACCTGAAGCTAGTTGCCACGCCCCACTATGACGCACCGGGCTGCGAAGGCCCGCGCTATTGCTCGTTCATCATGGCGCGGGAACAGGCAGCGCTCGAAAGTTTCAGGGGCCGGGTTGCCGCCTTCAACAATCGGGACTCGATGTCCGGCATGCTGGCGCTCAAGCTTGCCTTTGCGCCGCTGGCCGAGAATGGCCGTTTCTTCTCCAGCGCCGTCGAAACGGGTGGCCATCTGGCCTCGCTCCTCGCCTTGCAGGAAGGACGCGCCGATGTCGCGGC
>CAZUKI010000346.1:0-1777 GCA_964620785.1 uncultured Aestuariivirga sp. | reverse complement strand
CGGTTGCATTCATGCTCGGCATCCTGACGATCGGCATCATTGCCGACCGGATGCAACGTCGCGGCATCGGTCCCATGACATCCATGTTGGGCTTTCTCGTCCTGCACCTGCTTGCGCAAGCCATCTTGCTGTTCGGCAACACGGCCTTTGCACTTCCGGCGTGGTTGCTGCTTGCGGCAGTAGGGCAGGTGGCGATCCTTGCCTTTCCGTGGTTTGCGGCACAGGTCGGCGAACACTTGTCAGGGCGTGCCAACGCGACCATCAACTTCGCCATGTTCATCGTGGCTTTTCTTGCGCAATATCTAGTAGGTCTGGTGATCGGTTTCTTCCCGGCGACCGCAACCGGCTATGCGCCGGCAGGCTATTCATGGGCCATCGGCTTGTTTTTGCTTTTGCAGCTTGCCGCCCTGATTTGGTACATGTCCGGCAGAAGGACAACTGTGACGACATGAACGCAACAAATCCCATCATCGCCGAAGCAACGCGTGGGCCGCTGACGGAAAGCAGGCATCGCGGCAGCTACGTCATCAGCGATCGCAACGGCTCGATCATCGCCTCGGTGGGCCAGATTGACAGCCCTGTCTTTCCGCGCTCCGCAATCAAGGCCTTCCAGTGCCTGCCGCTTCTCGAAAGCGGAGCCGCAGACAGGTTCGGTTTTACCGACGAAGAAGTCGCCCTGTGCTGTTCCTCGCATGAAAGCGAGCCCGATCACATCCGCGTGGCCGCCAGCATGCTTGCAAAATGTGGCGCTTCCGAATCCGCCTATGAGTGCGGACCACACTGGCCCGGAACCGAAGAAGCACTGCATGCCATGGTACTTGCTGGCGAAAAGCCACGCGCCATCCACAACAACTGCTCCGGCAAGCATGCCGGCATGATCGCGCTGGCGGTGCATCTCGGCGTGTCACCCTCTGGCTACTCCAGCCCGCAGCATCCGGTGCAACGCGCTGTATCAAGTGCCATGGGTGAAATCTGCGGCATTGACCTCGACCAATGTGATTTCGGGATCGACGGTTGTTCGCTCCCGACTTGGGCATTTCCGCTCCGGAACATGGCACTTGGATTTGCGCGCTTGAGCGCGGCAGACCATCAGGCAGGCCGCAGGATTTTTTCTGCAGTGCGCCAGCATCCGTTCATGATTGGTGGAACTGGCCGATTTGATACGAAGGTCATGCAGGCCGTGCCGCGGCTCTTCATCAAGGTCGGCGCGGAGGGTGTATTCTGTGGAGCGATACCTCATGCCGGACTTGGCTTTGCCCTGAAATGTGACGACGGTGCCATTCGGGGCGCAGAAGTTGCCATTGCCAGTCTCATTGCCGGTCTCGATGTCTGGACGCCCGAGGAAAAAGTAACACTTCGGTCCTTCAGTCACGCCATCGTGCACAACTGGATGAAGAAGGAAGTGGGAGAGCTGCGCGCGGCATTCTAGATTGGGGTCCTGGCCGCCGATCAATCTCCGGAAATGTTACTGGCGGCGCCGCCTCTGCGTGTAACCTAGGTGCTGGTTGAGAACATCAAGAAGTGCGAGCGCGGCATCGGGAATAGCCGTGCCCGGCGGGAACACCGCAGCAGCGCCTTTCGACAGCAAGGGCTCGATGTCTTGCGGCGGGATGACGCCGCCAGCAACGACCAGAACTTCGGGATGACCGAGCTTCGCGAGTGCGTCCTTGAGTTCCGGAACATGGGAGAGATGTCCGGCAGCAAGCGACGAGACACCGACCACATGGACGCGATCCTTGATAGCCTGCAGGGCAACTTCCTCGGCCGTGGCGAAGAG
>CAZUKI010000345.1:0-1777 GCA_964620785.1 uncultured Aestuariivirga sp. | reverse complement strand
CTGAAACTTTCCCAAACCACGGTGAGCCGGGCTTTGAACGGCTTTCCGGAAGTGTCCGAGGAAACACGCGCGCGCGTCAGGGCAGCAGCTGAACTTCATGGCTATCGCCCTTCGGCCGCTGCACGGAGGCTGGCCATCGGTCAATCGGGCACGCTCGGCGTCGTGTTCCCGCGCGAACGCAACATGCTGGGCGATCTGATCTTCACGGAGTTCCTCGGCAACTGCGTCGAGCAGGCCTCGGACATGGGCTATGACATCACCCTCGCCATGGCTCGCGGCACGCTGACCGAAGAAGCCGTCTATCGCCGTGCCGTGCGCTCGGCGCGCGTCGATGCCATGATCCTTTCAAGCCCACTCGTTGAAGACCCGCGACCAGCACTGCTGCGCGGCCTCGGCATGCCTTTCATCCTGCATGGCCGGACCAGGTCCGATGAAGCCTATGCCACGCTCGACATCGACAATCGCGGCGCCTTTCTCCAGGCAACACGGCTGCTCTGCGATCTTGGCCACAAGCGGATTGCCCTCATCAATGGTGACCCGAGCTACAATTATGCCGTTGATCGCGAGACTGGCTATCGCGCGGCACTGCGCGGTGCGGGCCTGACACCTTCTGCCGCCATCATCGCCGGTGGTCACATGCTGGAGCGCCATGGCGAGGCCGAAGCCGAAAGAATGCTGAACCTCGCTGGCCCTGAGCGGCCAACGGCATTTCTCTGTGCCTCGATTGCCCAGGCCCTCGGCGTCAAGCGCGCCGTGGAACGCAAGGGTCTGCGCATCGGCCGCGACATCTCCCTGATCGCCCATGATGACCGCCTCGCGGACATCCGGGCCGAGACCTTTGATCCCCCACTCACCGCCACCCAATCAGCGATCGGTGAGGCGGGAAAAAGGGTTGTGGAACTGGCAATCCAGATGCTGCATGAGCCGGCATCGGGATTGCCCGCAGAAATCTGGCCGGTTGACCTTGTCGTCCGGCAATCAACCGGACCAGCGCCGCAGATGTGAGCGGCGAGCCCGGTTTCTCAGAATTCGTCCGACATCACGCGCTGGCGGGTGAGGCCAACATCGCGCAGCATGCGGTCGTCGAGGTTCAGCAGGTGCTTGCGCAGGTCGCGGCGCCTGACACCCGCGGCGACACGCGACATCATGCGGCCAATGAGGCTCGTCTGCGGGCGGTTCGTGTCAAGGAGCATGTCAGTCGTCATTGTCTTTTCCATTCGGTTTTCTGTGTGATTGAATGGACGCCGCAATAGCCGCAGCTGCGTCAACGAATCCTGAAGATCGCATTCACCTTCGGTTCATGGGCAATGTGGGGGAGAGAAAAGTGGGGGAATGGTGCTGCCAGAGAGAATCGGACTCTCGACCTCTCCCTTACCAAGGGAGTGCTCTACCACTGAGCTACGGCAGCATTGGAACCCGGATGGGCCGCTCCTTGCCACAGCCCGGCTCCTAGAGCAACCGGGTTGACACTTGTTTACCAGCCCCCAGAATTAGGCCATGAAACCAGGTCAATCAAAGCAGGCAGCGCGGCAAAAAAGGCTGGCCCGGGCCCTGCGTGACAACCTCCGGAAGCGCAAGGCAAAAGCCGCGGCTGAGCCGGAGGGCGAAAATGCATCGGCAGCACCCGAAGACAAGCCCGGCAAGCCTTCTAGAAGCTGACCGCCGTGGTGTTGGCACCGCACAGCAGCACGCCCACCCGTTCATCGGCGCGCGGCACATAGCGGCCTGACAGGAGGGCCGCCAGCGCTGCCGCTCCACCGGGCTCCGCCACCACCCG
>CAZUKI010000344.1:0-1819 GCA_964620785.1 uncultured Aestuariivirga sp. | reverse complement strand
TGGCTGATGAGGAAGATGCCGATGCCCTCGGCCTTGAGCTGCTTGATGAGTTCGCCAACCTGGGCTGTCTCGGCAGGGCCAAGTGCTGCCGTCGGTTCGTCCATGATCAGGATGCGGGCGTTGAAGTGAATTGCCCTCGCTATCGCCACGGATTGCCGCTGTCCGCCCGATAGCTTGATCACCGGCTCCTTGAAGCGCCGGAAATTCGGGTTGAGGCGGTGCATCACCTTGCGGCATTCCGCTTCCATCGCCACGTCATCGAGCGTGCCGAAAGACGTCTTCAGCTCGCGGCCAAGGTAGAGATTGGCCGCCGCATCCACGTTGTCGGCAAGGGCGAGCGTTTGATAGATGGTCTCGATGCCAAGCGCCTTTGCGTCACGCGGGTTGCTGATGGTGACTTCATCACCATTGATGAAGATCTGCCCGGCGTCGCGCTTGTAGGCGCCGGACAAGACCTTGATGAGTGTCGATTTCCCCGCACCATTGTGGCCAAGGAGGCCCACGACCTCACCCGGATAGAGATCAACCGTGGCGTGATCGACGGCTTTGATGCCACCGAAGGCAATCGAGATGTCACGCATCTCGATCAGCGGCGTGCCGCGCCCGCGCACATTCTTGTGAACCTCGGCACCCTTCACGGCGGCCGGAGTGTCATGCACTTCCGCAGTAGCAGCGGATTTGCGGGGGGCGGTTTTCCTGGTTGTTTTCTTAGCCATAGTCCTTCCCCTCACTTCGCACGGCGGCGATAGATTTGGTCGAGATAGACAGCCGTCACGAGCACGCCGCCCACCACGATGGCCTGCCAGGGTGATGGCAGGTTGAGCAGCAGCATGCCGGAGGTGATGGACTGCATCATCAGGGCACCGAGCATGGCGCCGTAGATGGTTCCGAGGCCACCGGCGAGCGATGTGCCGCCGATTACCGCGGCGGCGATCACATAAAGCTCGTTCAAGTCACCGAGCGAAACGGTCGCCGCATCGAGGCGCGATGACGACACGATTGCCGAAATGGCAACCAGTATGCCCATGAGCGTGAAGACCTTGACGGTCATCAGCTTGGTGTTGATGCCGGCCAGTTCCGCCGCTTCCGGGTTGCCACCGATGGCATAGACGTAGCGGCCGAACAGCGTGCGCGTCGAAATGAAGCTCATGATGAGGCCGACGACCAGCGCCAGCAGCACCGGGATGGCATAGCCCGTGTAAAGCACGAAACCTTCGGTGCAGCGGACGATCTTGTCGGCGGCCATGCAGATCGCGTCGCCGTCGCGGTTCTCGACGCCCGGTGGGATCGTGATGTTGTTGGCGACCGCATATTGTTCGATGAGCCGCGGCGGCCAGGCATAGGAATTGACGATGTGGGTGGCCATCAGGACGATCGAGCAGCCCAGCACGGCAAGCAGGATTTCGGCCCAGACCGGGCGCAGCGGGAAGTTGAAGCGCAGGCGCTGCCTTCGCCCCATGGCAAGGGCGAGAAGTATGAGCGCGCAGGCGACCAGCGCCAGTGCCCAACTCCAGAAGGGCCCCAACCAGGACGCAGGCACGCCACCTCCGATCACCTTGAAGCTCTTGTCGAGTGGCGCAATCGTGACGCCCTCGGAAATATAGAACGAAATGCCGCGCGCATAGGCAATGAGGCCGCCCAGCGTGACGATGAAGGACGGAATGCCGAGATAGGCAATGAGATAGCCGTTGAAGGCACCGACTGCAGCACCCAGCGCCAGCGCCACCAGGACGGCGATGATCCAGATCGACCAGTGGCCGACACCCAGGGCCGGTGCGAGATGCTGCACCTGCAGCACAGCCGCGACATTGGCCACCAG
>CAZUKI010000343.1:0-1834 GCA_964620785.1 uncultured Aestuariivirga sp. | reverse complement strand
GGTTCGCTGAGCCATTTGCGCTCCTCGACGAGTTCCTTGTGCAGCAGGGCGATCTGCCCTGCGGGCCCGCCGAATGACAACATGCCAATGCGTGCCCAGACCTTTACGGCATCGGAGAAGGTGGTCGTCACTTCGCAGCCCTGGATGGGGCAGGCCAGGCATGAGTCTCGTCTGTGGCATCACGGCACCAGCGATAGAAGGCGTCGTAGACGCCCATAGCGGCGTTGAGTTGCTCAATGTCGCTGCCGTACTGGCGTGAGAGACCCAGCGAGACAGCGAGGAGCCCCGCTGCTTCCGGTTCATCGGAAAGGCGGCCGCTCGGGTCCGCGGCGCGGACAATGCGCGCCAGCCGTAGAAGGGGCGCGGTGCCGAGGCCAAATTCCGTAATCATCGTGTCAAGGGTGCAGGTGTCGCCGCGATGACTCCAGAAGTCTTCGGCCATGTCGAATGGCATGGCGTAGAGGAACTCGGCACCAGGATCCACGAAGCGCCGCACAAGCCAGTGACAAGGAGTTCGGTCAAGTCTTTCGTGACTGGCGAAAGACATGGGCCATGACATGAATGGCAACGCGTGCCGCCGTGAAGGTCGAGGTGCCGTCAAGATCACGGGCGGGCACGAACTCCACCATGTTGAAGCCGGCAATCCTTGCCTTGCCTGCAACGGCAGCAATGAGATCAACCAGTTGCAGAAAGCTGAAGCCGCCGGGCGAAGGATAGGCAACGGCAGGCATCACGCTGGAATCCAGCACATCGAGGTCGAGGCAGATGACGACGTCGGAGTTGGGCTCGATATGCTCCAGAACGATGTCAACACCCCGGCGATGAATTTCGCGGCCAGGAATGATGCGGGCGCCCCATTTGGCGGCAATGTCCAGTTCTTCCTGCCTGGCCGATCCCATGCTCCGGGCGCCGGCCTGGACGATCCGCCAGACATGTGGCTGTTCGGAGGCGCGGCGCATGGTGGAAGAAAAGCCTTCACGCACCTTGTAGCGCTCCTCGCGCCAGTCGATATGGGCGTCAATCTGCAGGATGGTGATGGGTGGTGACTTGGCGAAGCCTTCTATGAAGGGGATCGGGACACTGTCGTCGCCACCAAAGAGGATCGGCACGGCGCCTGCTTCGAGAATGGCCTCGGTTGCCGCCCTGATCTTCTTGCGATTGCCTTTGCCGTCCTGAGAGCGCGTCGGGAGATTGCCGAGATCGACCGCCTTGCCGGCATCGTCGGGAATGAATTTTCCGCCAAAGTCATAGTCATAATGATCGAGCCACTCGCCATCCGCCTTGACTGCAAGCCGGAAGGCGTCGGCGGCCTTCTGGTGGATGCGGTTGTCGATGCCGGGATAGGGCGTGCCATGCGGGGCCGCCACCACGGCAATCGCCGCGCCTTTTGCTGATTTCGCGAAGGTGGTGCCCATGAAGGGCGGGATTCGGGGAGTTTTCGCCATGGCCCATTGTGGCTTGGCCCCGGCAATTTGTCGAATCGGCGGCTTCAGGCGCGAATTTGCAGTTTGGACATGGCGGGCCGGTTCTGCCAAGAGACGGCCATGCGCAAACCCGCCGCCAAAGCTCCATTGCCGCCGGGACGTCCGGTGGTGGCGACGTCTTCGCCGGTGGGCCTGCTGCTGGTCAATCTCGGCACGCCGGATGCGACCGACTACTGGTCCATGCGGCGCTACCTCAAGGAGTTCCTCTCTGACCGCCGGGTGATCGAGAGCAACCGGCTGCTGTGGTGGGTGATCCTCAATGGCATCGTGCTGACAACGAGGCCGCGGCGTTCCGGGCACGCCTATGACAGGATCTGGAACAGCGAGCGCAACGAATCTCCGCTCAAGAC
>CAZUKI010000342.1:0-1848 GCA_964620785.1 uncultured Aestuariivirga sp. | reverse complement strand
TACCTGGCCGCGACGCGTGTTTGCCGAGCCATTGCAGCTTGGCGCGTTCTTCGCTGCGCTTGCCGCCTTTCTTGCGCTTGCCGCTTTCCTCTGGTCCTGGTGGATGGTCCCGCGGATCGAGGGAGAAATCTATTACGAGGTCGTCTTCTGGGGCGGTGGCCACATCCTGCAGTTCCAGTATGCCATTCTGATGGTGGTGGCGTGGCTGTGGATCGCCCTGCACCTCGGCAACCCCTTGGTCGCCTCGCCGCGCGCCCTGGCCGCGCTGTTCTTCGTCGGCTCCCTGCCGCTGCTCGCGGTGCCACTGATGTATCTGATGGTGCCGCCGGGTTCGCTCCCGCACATGGAACTTTTCGCCCAGTTGATGAAGTGGGGGCACCCCTACATGGGGCCGCTCATCCTTGCGGGCGCCGTGTCGCTGTGGATGGTGCGCGGAGTTTCCGCCGATCCGGCAAAATCGGCCTTCGTCGCTTCCTTCGTCCTGTTCGCGCTGGGCGGTGTTCTCGGCTACATGATCCAGGGTGCCAACGTCGTCATTCCCGCCCACTATCACGGCTCGCAGGTTGGCGTCACGCTGGCGTTCATGGGGCTGACGTATGTGCTGCTGCCGCTCCTGGGGTTCGGCAAGGCGGAAGGTCGCATGGCCGTGTGGCAGCCCTACGTCTATGGCGCGGGCCAGTTGATTCATGTCCTCGGTCTCGCCTGGTCGGGCGGCTATAGCGTGCAGCGCAAGGTTGCCGGCGCCGAGCAGGCGCTGGTCACCCTGCCGCAGAAACTGGGCATGGGCATGATGGGACTGGGCGGACTTATTGCCGTGATCGGCGGCCTGATGTTTGTCGTGATTTGCCTGAGAGCCATGTTGGCGAAGAAGGAGCGATGAAGGAAAGGACCGCGTTACGCGTGGCGGTTGTCGCCGGAGTGGCGTCACTTCTGACCGTCGGTCTGCTCGGGTATCGGTTGCTCAACCATGCCAGCCAGGAGTCCGTCGGTCCTCCGCCCGGGCTGATATCCTCGCAGACCTTGACGCCGGAAGAGGCCAAGGTTGCGGTCGACGCCATTTTTGCCCTTACTTTGCCAGATCTTGGCGGTCGTCCGCAGCCTGTTGCCCAGTGGCGAGGCAAGGTACTGGTGGTCAATTTCTGGGCAAGCTGGTGCAAGCCATGTGTTGACGAAATGCCGGCTCTTTCGCGCATGAACAGCCACTACGCCTCGTGGGGCGTGCAGTTCGTCGGGATCGGCGTCGACGCCGCCGAGAAGCTGGCGGCCTTCGTCAGGACCACGCCGGTTTCCTATCCCGTGCTGGTGGCAAGCCCGGCTGACACGACGCCGGGCCTGCAAGTGAAGGGGTTGCCCTACACGGTGGTAATCGGCCGTGACGGACGCATCGAAATGACCCGCCTGGGGCGCATCGACGAAGAATCCCTCGAACCGGTCCTGCGCCGCCTGATCGGGCAGTAAAGGCCTTCCGGAATTAGAATTACTTTCCGCGTGGCTGGAATGCCATCGAACGCGCCGATACGGTGAATGCATCTGAAAAGCAGGCGCCATCTTCCGCACCGTGGTTCTTGAGGAAGGGGAAAATCGCCTCGACCATTCGTACCGAACCGCAGGCATAGATTTCGTGCCCCTTGAGTTCGGGGAAGTCTTCGAGAATCGCTTCGTGCACCAGGCCGGTGCGCCCGTTCCAGACGTCCTCGGGCGCCGGGTCGGAGAGGACGGGAATGAAGTGGAAGTTGG
This sequence comes from uncultured Aestuariivirga sp., assembly GCA_964620785.1. Lineage (GTDB taxonomy): Bacteria > Pseudomonadota > Alphaproteobacteria > Rhizobiales > Aestuariivirgaceae > Aestuariivirga. Next base: position 111 of record CAZUKI010000342.1, on the reverse strand, counting down.
CGTGGTCGCGTGCCCACTGCTGCGGCAACTCGGGCAGGTAGAGGTCGCGCAGTTGCCTGACGCCCCAGTAGAGATGGATTTCGCGCTTCAGGCCGCGCTTGAAAGCATCCT
>CAZUKI010000341.1:0-1868 GCA_964620785.1 uncultured Aestuariivirga sp. | reverse complement strand
CCCACGCTCCTATATTAGAGGGCTGAGCCGCTTCTTGCGGCCGGTACCGCTTTGGATTGCGCCGGTCACCGCGCTCCCTGAATTTGAAACCGATGTTCAACTGGCTGTTCACATGGCTGGAGGAGCGTGTCTCCTCGTTCCCGCCCGATGCGCCGGAAATGCCTTATCCCACCGTATGGGGGTTCATCTGGCATTACACGAAGCCGTTTGTGCCGCTGCTCGCCGTGGGCCTTCTTCTCTCAGTGGTCATCGCCATCCTGGAGGTCAGGGTTTTTGCCTTCCTCGGCACGCTGGTTGACACGCTGACAGGTGCCGAGCGTGCCACCTTCTTCGAACAGCACATGACCGAGCTCATGATCTATGGTGGCCTTGCGCTTCTGGTTCTCCCCATTCTTTCCGCACTTGCGGATGCCATCGAGAACCAGGGCCTGCGCGGCAACTATGCCATGCGCGTGCGCTGGATGGCCCACCGCTACATGCTGCGCCAGTCCATGGAGTTCTATCACAACGAATTCGCGGGCCGCGTCGCCACAAAGGTGATGCAGTCGGCAATCGGCGTGCGCGACACGGTGATGAAGCTCACGCAGGTGATTGCCTGGGTGGTGGTGTTCCTGGTGTCGGCGATTGTCTCGTTCGCCGCCAATGACTGGCGCCTGGCGCTGCCGTTGCTCGGCTGGCTGGTGCTCTATGGCATCACCATGCGTTATTTCGTGCCGCGCCTCGGCAAACTCTCGGAAGCCCAGGCCAACATGCGCTCCCTGGTGACCGGGCGCATCGTCGATACCTATACCAACATGCCGACGGTGAAGCTCTTCGCCCATGCCAGCCGTGAAGACGACTACGCCAAGGAGGGCATGCAGTGGATGCTGCAGAGCGTCTATGACTCCATGCGCATGTCAACGTTGATGAACCTGGCGCTCAACCTCATCAACGGCCTCCTGCTCACTTCGACGGCAGCACTTGCCACCTGGCTCTGGTACAGCAACGCCATTACCGTTGGTGCCATCGCCTTCTCGGTGGGCCTTGTCTATCGCATGCTCGGCATGGCGCACTGGATGCTGTGGGAAATCGCTGGCCTTTTCGAGGATTTCGGCGTGGTCAAGGATGGCGTCGAGGTGGTGGCGCGCGAGCACCTGGTGACGGATGCGCCCGGAGCACTGCCACTCGCTGTCCCCAAGGGCGAGATTATCTTCGACCACGTGCATTTCAACTACGGCAAGCCTGTGACGCCGGGGCGCGAAGTCGTGGCGGGTCTCACCCTCAACATAAGACCCGGAGAGAAGGTTGGTCTCGTCGGCCGCTCAGGCGCCGGAAAGTCCACGCTCGCAAACCTGTTGCTGCGCTTTTACAACCTGGGTTCTGGCGAAATCCGCATCGACGGCCAGGACATCTCGAAGGTCACGCAGGAATCGCTGCGCGCCTCGATCGGCGTCGTCACGCAGGATACCTCCCTGCTTCACCGTTCTGTCAGGGACAACATTCGCTATGGCATGCCGGATGCGACGCAGGCCGAAATCGAGGCGGCGGCGGACAAGGCCCATGCTTCGGAGTTCATCTCCCACCTCGCAGATCCCAATGGCCGCAAAGGTTACGACGCGCATGTGGGCGAGCGCGGCATCAAGCTGTCTGGTGGCCAGCGCCAGCGCGTGGCGATCGCCCGCGTGCTTCTGAAGAACGCACCTATCCTCATTCTCGATGAAGCCACTTCGGCGCTTGATTCCGAAGTCGAGGCGGTGATCCAGGAAAACCTCAACACCCTCATGGAGGGCAAGACGGTGATTGCCGTTGCGCACCGGCTGTCGACCATCGCGGCGATGGACAGGCTGGTGGTCATGGATCACGGCCGTATCGTCGAGGAAGGAACTCAT
>CAZUKI010000340.1:0-1873 GCA_964620785.1 uncultured Aestuariivirga sp. | reverse complement strand
GTGCCTGCCGCCATGGCCTTCATCAAGGCCGGCATCCATGTGATCTGCGACAAGCCCATGGCCTTGAGCCTCAAGGAAGCGAAGGCGCTGCAGGCCCTGCTTGCCAAGAAGAAGGATGTGATCTTCGCGCTCACTCACAACTACTCCGGCTATCCCATGATCCGCCAGGCCAAGGCCATGATTGCCAACGGCGACCTCGGCGAGATCAGGCTGTTGCAGGGTGAATATCCGCAGGACTGGCTGACGACCGCGATTGAAAAGACCGGCCAGAAGCAGGCCGGCTGGCGCACCGACCCCAAGCGCTCCGGCGCCGGTGGCTGCGTCGGCGATATCGGAACCCACACTTATCAGTTGCTCTGTGATGTCTCCGGGCTGACGCTCAAGGAAGTCTCCGCCGATCTCGCGAGCTTCGTGAAGGGTCGCCAGCTTGATGACAATGCCCATGTGATGATGCGCTGGAACGGCAAGAACGGCGTTGAGGCCAAGGGCATGATCTGGGCGAGCCAGGTGGCACCCGGCAACGAGAATGCCCTCAAGATCAGGATCTATGGCACCAAGGGCGGGCTTTCCTGGGAGCAGGAGAACCCCAACTATCTCTTGCATACGCCCTTTGGCGAACCGCCGCGCCTGATTACCCGTGGTGGTGCAGGCTCAAACGCCGCCGCAGGCCGCGTCACCCGCGTGCCGCCCGGCCATCCGGAAGGCTATCTTGAAGGCTTCGCCAACATCTACACGGAAGTAGCGCGAGCCATCCTCGCGGCGCGTGGTGGCAAGAAGCCTGACAAGGATGTGTCCTTCCCCGGCATTGTTGACGGCGTGGCCGGCAATGCCTTCATCGAGGCCTGCGTGAAGTCCTCAAAGGCCAATGGCAGGTGGACGAAACCATAGGAGATAGTTGCAATCTGTGGAGTAATCTGTCGTTCAGTAGTCTGATTGAATAGTTTCATGCATTTGGAACGCACTTCATGGCAAGCGCCAAGTTTGAGGTTTCAGTGCGCGACAATCACAAATCAGATTGACATGCCGTTGAGGCGGCAATCAGCAGCTAGAGTTCAAGCGTAGGCCAAAGTCTAATGGGTCGTAAGTCAGGTTTGAAAAACCAAACCTCATCAAAGGGACTGGCTCCATGCTCTCTTAGAAAATCCGTTGCGGTAGAGACGCCTGGAAAAATTCTCATTACTCCATCCTCCTGCCAGCAGGGTATGTAGTCGGCGACTGTCCAGACCAGGAGCCATAGTGGGTTCCTTGGTTTTGAGTAGCTTTTCTGAAGCTTGCCTTGGATGCGTTCCAGTAATATTCGCTCTTTTGCCTTGGTGTCCTCACCCCAAGTCTGACCGTTTGCGGTAAACACAATTGATCTGAAGTTGTGTGGCTCGCCATTCCGCAGTGGATGTAAAAAATCGCGGGCAACAATCTCAGTCGCCTGAACTATGATTGTTCCGTTCAGTGTGAAATCGTGGTCATCTTCATTGCGTGAAGCGCAAGTGAATGCACTGCCTTTTGCGATCTCCAGTCGTCTGGCAAACCGTACACCTATTTCTGCTTCTTGATCAGCTTTTAGGTCCGGCAGAGTTTCTATGTGCTTACGTACACTGCCGTCCCTGCCAAACTCGATATGGCCAAATGGGATCGTGGGTTTCTTTGGCATCTATGATTCCCTTGCAACTACATATTACTCCGCAACGAACTGAGCGAAGACAGTATTTCGGATATAGTTTCGGCCTTTGAATGTTGGGAGCATATACTTAGGCCTGCGAACTTGAGTGATACCTGCCCTTTTGATGTTATGTGCCGCGGCGCGGTGAGCCGTGGTGCTGCGCGATGCGCCAGTTGCCGTCGTGCCGGACCAGCACCCAGGTCATGCGGTAGGGGC
>CAZUKI010000339.1:0-1876 GCA_964620785.1 uncultured Aestuariivirga sp. | reverse complement strand
GGCAGCGCAACATCCGGCGCCAGCATCTCGTCAACAAAGTTCTCAAGGGCTTCCTTGTCCGAGGCAACGAGATATTCCATCGGGCCGATTGAATCGGTTGACCATTGCCAGCGCAGGAAACCACGCTCGAGAACGTTGTAGCCGACGCGCGTGAAATGGCCGTGCGTTGCCATCTGCTCGGTAGCAAGCCCCCAGATCGCGTCCGGCTGCCACTTGATCAAGGTGAGCACGAGGCCGAGCTTGACGAAATGTTCAAAGACCTTGCGGTTCTTGATCTGTTTGTCGATCCAGATTTCACCGTGATAGACGAGCTTGCCCGTGAGCCTGTTCGACAGTGAACCCGAGGGCGGCTGCTGATGGCTTGGCACCATCAGTTCCTGACGGCGCATATAGACACCAACCATGTAGGTCACACACCAGTCCGCGAGATTGGTGTCGATCTCGTCGAAGCGGAAGGCCTGCAGGCCGACCATCGCACCCTTTTCGTCGGTGAGATACATCCAGAAGGCGCGTTCGTGCCCGAACATGCAGACGGCATGGTCATGCATCGGAGAGGGCAGCACGCCGCGTAGCTTGAGTTTGGCCGCATTGAAGGCAGGCATGTCGCTGGAGGCGTGAACCTGAAGGCCAAGCGCCGCCAGCTCGCCTTCGAGTTTCGCGGCTGCGCGGGCGGCATCCAGGGGGTGGGAAAGACCTGCTTTTTTCATCACGCACACTTCACTGAGGAGAGTGATAACATGGCGAATTGAGCACGACACAGCAAGGTTTTGTTAACCTTGCCAAATCCACGAAAAAGGTTAATTCCGCTGGGATTCCCGGGAAGGCCGGGGGAACGTCCGAATATCCTTAACGCACCAGCTGCCAGCCGTCGGGTCCGAGCCGCTCCTGGGGCAGGAACTTGGACTTGTAATCCATCTTCTCCGAACCGTTCACCCAGAACCCGAGGTAGGTGTAGGGCAGGCCCATGCGCTCGGTCCGCTGGATGGTGTCGAGGATGATGTAGGTGCCAAGGCTTCGCGCCGAGAATTGCGGGTCGAAGTAGCTGTAGATCATGGAAAGGCCGTCACCGAGCAGGTCGATCAGGACCGCCGCCACAAGCTCGCCCTCGGGAGCATAGGCCGTCGGCAGGCGGTATTCGACGACGCGGCTGTCCACCAGCGTGTCATCGACCATCGCCGCAAAGTCGAGGACCGTCATGTCCGCCATGCCGCCTTCGCTGTGGCGGTGGTCGATGTAAGTCCGGAATAGGGAATACTGCTCGCTCGTCGCCTTGGCTGCCTTCACCTCCGAGCGCACGTCCGAGTTGTCCTTGAGCACCCGCCGGAAGCTCCGCCGCCAATCGAAGGACTTCACGGGCACCCGCATGGACACGCAGGCCGAACAACGGTCACAGGCCGGCCTGTAGGCGATGTTCTGGCTGCGGCGGAACCCGCTTTGCGACAACTGCGTGTTGAGGTGGCGCGAATCCGGCCCGACAAGATGCGTGAACACCTTCCGCTCCTGCCGCCCCGGAAGATAGGGGCAGGGGCTTGCAGCCGTGATGAAGAACTGCGGGAAGTTGCGGCGTTCGATGCTCATTTGCCCGATTATCGGTCCTTGCGCGCTGCGCCGCAAGCCTCTCTGGAAATGCTGTTTCTCCTCCCCTAAGAGCATCTGCAAAGGAGAACGTGATGACAAAGGCAGCGTGGCTGGGACTGGGTGTGATGGGCTTTCCGATGGCGGGCCATCTCGCGGCGAAATCGGGTGCAACGGTCACCGTTTACAACCGCACCGCCGCCAAATCCGCTGACTGGGCTGCAAAGCATAAGGGGACGACAGCCGCGACACCGGCCGAAGCTGTCCGCGACGCCGATTTCGTCTTCGCCTGCGTCGGCAA
>CAZUKI010000338.1:0-1877 GCA_964620785.1 uncultured Aestuariivirga sp. | reverse complement strand
CAAGGAGGAGCAGGAGTCCGAGGCGCTCGGAGTCGTGGACTCCATGAAGGGTGAGTTGGACTACATGCGCCGGGATGGTCTGCTGTGAGGTGTCGAGATGCCGAGACCAAGACCCCCTGAGAACATCAAGCCCTTCATGGTTCGGCTGACCATGCGCCAGTGGGCCAAGGTGCAGGAGCTTGGTGGTGCGCCGTTTCTCAGGAAACTGATCGCCGATCACAAGCCCGCCAGAGGCAGCAGCGCGGCCCATGTTCGCTGGGTCCGAGAGCGCAACGAAGCGATCGCCAAGCACCCGGGCACCTGTGTCGAGGTGGGCAAACTGTTCAATCTGAGCCCGTCAAGGGTGAGTCACATTCGCAAACTGTTCAAGGAGTAGAGATGAAAGACACCTGGCCCTGCGGCACCCCGAGAAGCCGCAACAATGCATTTGACTGGCGCAGTCAGCCAGTGAACCGAGAGTGGCACATCACGTCGATCAAGACGGCGGCCGGAGCCCGGGGCGCACAAGTCGTCGCCCCGAAGCAGTTCCATGTGTTTCAGAAGGCGGTCAAATGAGTCGCACACTGCAGATGGCGCTGGATGCGCCGGAGCCGGTGGCATACCTCGTCGAGGGCTGGCACGACGGCAAGTTGATCGCTCACATCCCGCACCTGACGCTGGGGGACGCCAAAGCAAGCGCCGCCGTGTTCTCGCAGCACTACACGACAACCAAGCTGGTGCCGCTCTACGCCGCCCCCGCCGCCCCTGTGCCTGATGCGCTGGTCGAAGCGGTCGCCAAGGCCATCTATTGGGAGTGGCGCAGGGACGCCGGTTACGTGCCGTGGGTTGATGGCGGCAACTCGCTCAAGCAAGACGACGCACGCAAGATCGCGCGGGCTGTCGTTTCATCTGCCGCCCCTGTAGTGCCGCTGACGGATGAGCAGATCTGGTCCATGTGGATGTCGTCAGAGTTTCGCGGGAATGGCGGTCAGGCTGATTGGTTCTGCGAGGGCATACGCGCAGCAGAGGCGCACCACGGCATCACAGGAGGCAAGCCATGAGCATCACCCTGCCGCCGCTGCCTGAGCCACCTGCGTGGATGGATGATGAGGGCGATGTGTTTGCCCGTCCGGAAACGCCGGAGATGGCACTTTCTTTACCTACGATGCTTTACACCACCGACCAACTCCGCGCCCGCGACCTTGAAGTGGCGCGGCTGGTGCTGGAGGCGGCAAAGCAGGAGCATGACGGATGCATCGAGGCCATGCAACTGAACGACCGCGGCATCGGTGAACGCATCCTGGCTTTGGAGTTCCGCCACCATGAGTAACCGCGCTCAACAAGGCCCCGGTGTCTCTTTCTGCTGGCATTGCAATCGCCAGTTGCGACGCGCACCTGGGAAGGGCAAAGGACTGTTCTATTTCAGCCTTGTCGTTGACCAAGCAAACAACCAGCATCGAGTGCATCAGCAATGCGTACGCCAAGTGGTTGGAGATGGGGTAAAGGAGTTTCGCCATGAGTAACGTGCCGCTGCCGGAGCCCGCCGCATGGCAGGTTCGCCAAGCCGACTACGGCCTATGGGAGTCCACCTATTGGGAGGAATGCAGCGAGTGGGAAGCGAAGAACTGCGTTGCAGCCGCCGACCTGCGGCAGTTGTACGCCGCCGACCAGATGCACGCCCACGCCGCTTCGGTCGGTGCCGCCAAGGACAAGGAGATAGCGCAACTGCGCGCCGAACTGATCAAGTCGCTCGCTGATAACGCAGCACTGCGGGCCGACGCCATCGACCGGCAGAACAACGTCGTTGCTCCGCTGCGGGAGCGGGTGCGCGTGCTGGAGGATGCCCGCCCCGAGCCGGATTGCAGGACGTGCAAGCACATGATGCATCGACACTTTCG
>CAZUKI010000337.1:0-1879 GCA_964620785.1 uncultured Aestuariivirga sp. | reverse complement strand
GGCGTCGCCATGAACCCGATCGACCACCCGCACGGCGGCGGCGAAGGCCGTACCGGCGAGGGTCGTGTTCCGGTCAATCCGTGGGGTCAGCCCACCAAGGGTTACCGGACCCGCAAGAACAAGCGCACGAGCAGCATGATCGTGCAGCGTCGTCACAAGCGTTAAGGGGTAGGAAATGGGACGTTCTCTGAAAAAGGGCCCGTTTATTGATGCGCACCTGATCGACAAGGTCGAGGCAGCCCGCGCTACCAATGACAAGCGCCCGATCAAGACCTGGTCGCGTCGTTCGACGATCCTCCCCGAGTTCATCGGTCTGACGATCGCGGTTCACAACGGCAAGCAACACATTCCGGTGTTCGTCACCGAGAACATGGTTGGTCACAAGCTCGGCGAATTTTCGCTGACCCGGACGTTCAAGGGTCACACCGCCGGCAAGAAGGCCAAGAAGTAAGGAGCTGACATGGAAACTCGTGCAAGTCTGCGAGGCGTGCGCCTCTCTGAGCAAAAAGGTCGCCTGGTGGCTGATCTCGTGCGTGGCAAGCCGGTTGGTCAGGCTCTCAATATTCTGGCCTTCAGCCCGAAAAAGGGTTCCGGCATCGTCAGGAAGGTGCTGGAGTCGGCCATTGCCAACGCCGAGCACAATGACGGTGCCGACATTGACGAACTGCTGGTCAAGACCATCTATGTCGAAAAAGGCATGGTGCTGAAGCGCTTTAGGGCGCGTGCTAAGGGTCGTGGCAATCGGATCGTCAAGCCGACCTGCCACATCTATCTGACCGTTGGTAACTAAGGAATAGCCATGGGACAGAAAATTCATCCGACTGGCTTCCGCCTGGTTGCCACCAAGAACTGGAGTTCCCGCTGGTACGCCAACAGCAAGGACTTCCCTGGAATGCTGAACGAAGATGTCAAGGTCCGCGAATACCTGAAGCGCAAGCTAGCGCATGCTTCTGTCGGCCGCGTTCTCATCGAGCGGCCGGCCAAGAATGCACGCGTCACGGTCTACTCCGCACGCCCGGGCGTCGTCATTGGCAAGAAGGGTGAAGATATCGAACAATTGCGCACCGATCTCCAGCGCATCATGGGCGTGCCCGTCCATGTGTCGATCGAGGAAATCCGGAAGCCGGAAATTGATGCCCAGTTGATCGCTGATTCGATTGCCCAGCAACTCGAGAAGCGCATCATGTTCCGCCGTGCGATGAAGCGCGCGATGCAGAACGCGATGCGACTCGGAGCCCAGGGGATCAAGGTGATGAGTGCCGGCCGTCTGAATGGCGCGGAAATTGCCCGTAGTGAATGGTATCGCGAGGGCCGTGTGCCCCTGCACACGCTGCGCGCCGACATCGACTATGGAATTGCCCAGGCGCTGACGACCTACGGCATCATCGGTATCAAGGTCTGGGTCTACAAGGGCGATCTGCTTGACCGCAACGAGCAGCCGGAAGCGGCCGAACCCGCAGCCGACGATCGTCGTCCGCGGCGCGCACCCGTGAGGCCCGAAGGTGAGAAGCCGCGCACCCGCACAGTCAGGAAGGCTGAAGGGTCCGAGAGCGATGCCAAGGCTCCGGCCATGCGTGTAAGAAAGGCAGGTGTCTGAAATGCTGCAACCTAATCGTCGCAAGTTCCGCAAGGAGCACAAGGGACGTAACGAAGGCCTGGCGACTCGTGGCACCAAGGTGTCATTCGGCGAGTGGGGCCTCAAGGCCACCGGCCGCGGCCGTCTGACGGCCCGCCAGATCGAGTCGGCTCGCCGCGCCATGACCCGCCACATCAAACGTGGCGGCCGAATCTGGATCCGTATATTCCCGGACAAGCCGATTTCGAAAAAGCCGGCAGAAGTTCGTATGGGTAACGGTAAGGGCAACCCCGAGTACTGGGT
>CAZUKI010000336.1:0-1885 GCA_964620785.1 uncultured Aestuariivirga sp. | reverse complement strand
GATGCCGCACTCATGAAGCTGGTCGGCACGACGAAGCACACAATCAACGCCGTGCGCGACCGGAGCCACTGGAACACGCCAAACATCAAGCCGGTCGATCCGGTGTCGCTTGGCCTGTGTTCGCAGCTTGAACTTGACTTCGCCGTGCAGAAGGCCGCCAACCGCGGCAAGAAGGTGACGGGCGATGCCGAGGCCGTGCGCACGCTTATCCCGGCAGCAGAAGTGCAGGGAACGGAAGCCTACAAGGCGGCGCAAGCCAAGGTGGCTGCTGAAGCCGAGGCGGCATCGCCTTCTTCGTCCGGACGCCATGACGACAACCTTGACGCCGAGTCGGTGTTTGCAAAGCTGAAGAACCTGAAGCCCGAGGAGCAGGAATAGTCATGCGCATTCTCGTCATTGGCGCGGAAGGCACGGTCGGGCAGGCGGCAATCAGTGATTTGCGCAAGCGTCACGAGATCATTTCCGCCGGGCGCAACTCCGGCCAGCACCGTGTTGATGCCATGGACGAGGCCTCAGTGGCGGCACTGTTCAAGGCATGCGGGCCGGTGGATGCCGTCGTGGTAACGACTGGCCACGGACATTTCGGGCCGGTCGCCGAGATGACGCCAAGCCAGTTCCGCAAGGGCATCGATGACAAGCTCATGGGGCAAATCAATGTGGCGCTGGCCGCGATCCGCCAGGTGAAGGACGGCGGCTCGATTACGCTCACCAGCGGCGTTACCAACCGCGACCATGTCCGCAAGGGCGCAAACGCCGCCGCAGTCAATGGTGCCATCGACGAGTTCGTGCGGGCTGCAGCCATCGAGATGCCGCGCGGGCTGCGCATCAACGCCGTGAGCCCGGGCCTGCTTGAGGGCTCGGTGACCAAGTATGACGGCTTCTTTCCCGGTCATGCACCGGTGGCCGCGGAGCGGGTGGGCCTTGCTTATACAAAGTCCGTCGAAGGGGCACTCAACGGCAAGGTCATTGCCGTCGACTGAGACGCCGCAGGCCTGACGGACCACCCTCGGGCCACCCTCGGGCCGCCCACTGGGCAGTTCACAAATTTGTGCAGACGCAATTTTCGAGAGCGTCATCATTTGGCTTGACACCTTACGGTGTAAGGTAGTACGTCACCCATTACCTTACAATGTAAGGTCAACTCAAAAAATGGAGACCGAGATGAAACGCCCATTGATTCTCTTTGCTTCCGTCATTGCCATGCTTGCCCCAGCGGCGCTTGCCGACGAAATCCCGGTTGCGCGCGAAGCTGTCTACCAGGATGTTGAAAAGAGCTTCGGCAGCGTACCTTCGTTCCTGAAGGCCATGCCGCGCTCGGCACTTGCCGGCATGTGGCTTACCACCAAGCAGCTGGAGCTTTCCGACAAGACAGCGCTTCAGGGCAAGACAAAAGCCCTGATTTCACTTGCCGTCGCGGCCCAGATCCCTTGCGAATATTGCGTCTGGATGGACACCGCCACTGCCAAGCAGTTTGGGGCGAGCGACGAAGAGATCGGCGAAGCCGTCGCAATCGCTGGCCTTACACGCGCCTGGAGCACCAACTTTCATGGCCTGCAAGTTGATATCAACCAGTTCAAGATGGAACTGGCTAGACATTGAAAATCCGCCGCTGCAAGTTGCCCGGCCTGGAGAAACTGCCAGGCCGGGTGGTCGTGCGGCAAGTGCAGCAGTGACCGGACCGGAGACCTGATGCCCAGAACCCGCAAGCCATTGTCGGCCGAACGCATTGCGGCAGCGGCGCTCGCACTCGTTGACAAGGATGGCATCGACGGCTTCAGCTTCCGCATTCTCGCCAAGAAGCTCGGCTGCGAGGCCATGAGCATCTATCATTACTATCCGAGCAAGGCCCATCTCTTCGACGCCATGGTCGAGATGTGCATTGCCG
>CAZUKI010000335.1:0-1891 GCA_964620785.1 uncultured Aestuariivirga sp. | reverse complement strand
CTCGCCCGCGAAGGGGCCCGCGGCCTGACCACGATGATGCCGTCCGAAGATGCGGCAGCAGTCGGACAATTGCTCAATGACCGCTTCGGTCTGCCCTATTGGCAGGTGACGACATCAGCTTCCGATGCAAACCGCGCCGTGCTGCGCTGGTGCCGCGCCATCACGGGCCGCAAGAAGATCCTCATTTTCAACCACTGCTACCATGGCGCCGTAGATGACACCTTCGTTGGCCTTGAAGGTGGCGCTCTCAAGCAGTTCCATGATCTCGTCGGCGAGCCACGCGACCTTACGCAATTCACCAAGGTTATCGAATTCAACGACATTCCAGCGCTCGATGCAGCCCTTGCGGACGGCGATGTCGCCTGCGTCCTGGCGGAACCGGTGATGACCAATGTCGGCATGGTTCTGCCCGCACCCGGCTACCTCGAGCACTTGCGTGCCGCGACGCGAAAGACCGGAACCCTGCTGGTCATCGATGAAACTCATACACTCTCGACAGGCCCTGGCGGCTACGCCCGGCAGCATGGCATCGCCGCCGATGCACTTGTCTTCGGCAAGCCTATCGCCGGCGGCATTCCGGCTGCCGTCTATGGCTTCTCGGCCGAACTCGGCAACGGCATCCGCGACTATCTGGCGGGCCGCGGCAGCGGCCGCTCTGGAATTGGAACGACGCTTTCGGGTTCTCGCATCCAGCTCGCGCTCATCAAGACGGTGCTCGAGAACTACTTTACCAGTGAAGCCTATGCGCCACTTCTTGCGCTGGCCGAAAAGCTCGAAGCGGAAATCGCATCACTCATCGAGAAGCACAGCGCTCCGTGGCACGTGACCCGCGTCGGAGCCCGCGTCGAGTTCATGTGCGTGAAAACACCGCCACGCAACGGCCATGAAGCTTCGCAGGTGATTCATCGCCCCATTGATACGGCGGTGCATCACTATCTCCTCAATCGCGGCGTGGTGATTACCCCGTTCCACAACATGATGCTGATTTGCCCGGCAACCAAGGCATCAGACGTCGATGAATTCATTCGCCAGCTTGATCGCTGCCTTGCCGAACTCGCCAATTGAAGCCTTTCCGCCGCAGGCGGATATGGGAGGAAGATAATGTCAAGCTACGTCACGCCGCGCCTTGGAGCCGAAGCACAGGCGTTTCTCGACGCCAATCCCGATATCGAAAGCGTCCACACTGTCTGGACCGATCTGTGCGGTGTCGCCCGCGGCAAGATCCTGCGTCGCGATGAAGTGGTGCCCGCCTGGAAGGACGGCCGCTTCTTGCCTATTTCAGCTTCGGTTCTGGACGTGACGGGTCAGGACGTCCCCGAAACTGGCCTCGTTTTCGACGAGGGCGATCGCGACCTGCTGCTTTGGCCCGTGCCCGGAACCATGCACCGCGTGCCATGGATCGACGTGCCCTCAGCGCAATACACGGCAAAGCTCCATGATCTCGGCGGAGAGCCGCATTATGCTGATCCACGGAATGCGTTGGAGGGCATCGTGGGTCGCTTCAAGGCCGACCTCAACATGGTGCCGGTCGGTGCTGTCGAGCTTGAGTTCTTCCTCATGGACCGCAAGTCCGCCCTCGCGGGAAAGCCCATCGCCCCCCAGTCGCTCGTCAACGAAGCACGGCCGCAGCACTACCAGGCCTATTATCTTCAGGATACGGATGATTTCGCTCCATTCTTCAAGGATCTCTATGCCTGGTGCGAGGTCCAGGACCTTCCGGCAAAAACCCTGATTGCCGAATATGCCCCTGGACAGATGGAAATCGTTCTCCGCCACCGGAACGACGTGCTCAAGGCCTGCGATGAGGCCATCATGCTGAAGCGCGTGATCAAGGCCGCGGCGGAAAAGCATGGCCTGGTCGCCACCTTCATGGCCAAACCCTATGCGGAAT
>CAZUKI010000334.1:0-1897 GCA_964620785.1 uncultured Aestuariivirga sp. | reverse complement strand
ACTTGCTGACGTTCTTGATTTCAATCATCGCCATGTTGGGGTCCTGAAGGTCTGGGGTTGTGTTTGGCGGTTGGCTAGCGGTTGGCCGGGTCCATGCGGGCCTTCATCCAGTTGACCAGCTTTGAAGCACCGAAGCAGATCACCAGGAAACAAATGGCGACGAACACATAGAGTTCGACGATGCGTCCGGAAATCTGCCCGCCCTTGCTGGCTGCCCCAAGGAAGTCCTTGAGTCCCACTACATACACGAGCGAAGTGTCCTGGAACAGGATGATGGCCTGGGTCAGCATGATGGGAATCATGTTGCGGAAGGCCTGCGGCAGGACCACCCGGCCCATGGCCTGCCAATAATTCATGCCCAGCGCGTACGCTGCCCAAGGCTGGCCGCGCGGCACGGACTGGATGCCCGCGCGGATGATTTCCGAGTAGTAGGCGGCCTCCACCATGATGAACGCGACGATGGCCGAGGTCATCGGGCCGACCGCCTCGCCCTGCTGGCCGGTGATCTTTTGCACCAGCATGGGCGTGAGGAAATAGAACCAGAAGATCGCCATGATGAACGGGATCGAGCGGATCAGGTTCACAAAGCCGGCGGCCGGGTAGGACAGGATCTTGTAGCTGGACAGCCGGCCCATGGCCAGCAGCGTGCCGAAGAAGATTCCGCCGGCCAGCGCGATGGCAAACAGCTTCAGCGACAGCAGCAGGCCTTCCCAGAGCAGCGGCAGGTTCTTGACGATGACGCCGAAATCGAAATCGCCCATGTCAGTGGCCTCCCTGCGAGACGTAGCCCGGGACGGCCACCGCCTTTTCCAGCCAGCGCATGAGGAAGATCACCGTAAGCGTGATGACGATGTAGATCAGTGTGGCCGCAGTGAACGCCTCGAAGGTCTTGAACGTGTATTCCGAGATCTGCCGGCTTTGCGCGGTCAGTTCCAGAACGCCGATGGTCAGCGCCGTGGAAGAGTTCTTGAAGATGGTGAGGAATTCGGAGGTCATCGGCGGCACGATCAGGCGGAACGCCATCGGCAGCAGCACATGCTTGTAGACCTGTGCCAGCGTGAAGCCCATCGCGAGGCCGGCGTTGGTCTGCCCGCGCGGCAACGACTGGATGCCCGCGCGCACTTGTTCTGCCACGCGCGAAGCGGTATAGAGGCCCAGGCACATCACGGCCGCGGTGAATTCCCACAGGCTGAATTGCGCGAACGGCAGTTCGATGAGCGTGGGGTAGGTCTGCTTGAGCCAGTCGCCCATCGCCGCGGGCAGCATCTCCGGCATGACGAAATACCAGAGGAACATCTGCACCAGCAGCGGGATGTTGCGGAAGATCTCGACGTAGATCGTCGCCGGCAGGCTCAGCCACTTGTTGGGCACCGTGCGCAACACGCCCAAGACGGCGCCCAGGGTGAACGCGATGATCCACGCGAAGATGGACACCAGCAGCGTCCACATGACACCGGACCCCAGCCAGCCCAGGTACGTCATGCCCCCCGAGGGCGCCTGCTCGAGAAAGACCTTCCATTCCAACATGCCGTGCTCCCTGAACCCGTTGCGACCGTACGGAAGTGGTTCACCGGCCCCGTGCTGCCAAGACCGAAACCCCAGCATTGGCGAGCTTTTCCAGCCAAAAATGGCCCGAAAGCCGCGCCAGGCAATGACTTTTGCTGCGATACGGCATCAACCCCGCGCGCCGCCGCTGCAATGCCACCCCACAAACAAAAACGGGGAAGCGATCCGCTTCCCCGTTCCTTGCTGCAGCCTTATTCCGGCAGGGCCTGGATTTCGAACGCCGCCTTGAGGAGCGGGCTCATCGGCATGCCGATGGTTTCGCCCGAGGGCAGCTTTTGCACGAACCACTTGTCGTAGATCTTGGCGATCTCGCCGGAGGACATCAGCTTGG
>CAZUKI010000333.1:0-1914 GCA_964620785.1 uncultured Aestuariivirga sp. | reverse complement strand
GGCGTTGGCGCAGGTGCCAGGCTTTCCTCCAGTTGCGAAAGTCATACATCTGCAGTGCCTCCATCTGGCTGATGGCCGGCCCTTCCAGCTCGAGGAGCGCTGGATCAACCTCAAGGCGCTGCCTGAGGCTGGAAAGGCGGATTTCTCACAACTCGGGCCAAACGAATGGCTGGTGCAGACCGTTCCCTATACGGATGTGGAAATCACTTTCGAGGCTTGTTCTGCCTCGGCGCTTGCAGCGCGCCATCTCCGCGTTGAACCCGGTACACCACTCTTTTCAACGTTGCGCACGACCTGGCTCAAGGGCGAGGCAATCACCCATGTCCGCCTGACCTTCCACAAGGGATACCGCGTGATCACGCGATACTGAGGAAGCCCCCGGCAGTCATTCAACCCACGAATGATTGCATCTGGTCGACTGGCGCGTCAGGCCGCCTTCTTCAGAAGGCCACGATTGATGATCGACTCGGCAATTTGCACGGCGTTGAGTGCGGCACCCTTGCGCAGATTGTCGGAAACCACCCACAGATTGATGCCGTTGTCGATGGTGGCGTCGTCGCGGATGCGGGAAATGAATGTCGCATAATCGCCAACGCATTCAACTGGCGTTACGTAGCCACCATCCTCGCGCTTGTCGACGACCATGCAGCCCGGCGCCTCGCGTAGGATCTCGCGGGCCTCATCGGCGCTTAACGGATTCTCAAATTCGATGTTGATGGCCTCGGAATGGCCGACAAAGACGGGAACACGCACGCAGGTTGCCGTGACCTTGATCTTGGGATCAAGAATCTTCTTGGTCTCGGCCGACATCTTCCATTCTTCCTTGGTGTCTCCGGAATCCATGAAGACATCGATGTGCGGGATGACGTTGAAGGCGATCTGCTTGGTAAACTTCTTCGGGTCTGGCGTGTCGGTCACAAAGATGCCACGAGTCTGGTTCCATAGTTCGTCGAGGCCTTCCTTGCCGGCGCCCGAGACTGATTGGTAGGTCGCCACCACCACGCGCTTGATCCTGGCGGCGTCGTGCAATGGCTTCAGCGCCACCACCATTTGCGCCGTGGAGCAGTTCGGGTTGGCGATGATGTTCTTGCGGGTGTTGCGCGCCATGTATTCGTTGAGCGCCGAGGCGTTCACTTCCGGCACGATCAGCGGCACTTCCGGGTCATAACGCCAGCAGGACGAATTATCGATGACGATGCAGCCGGTGGCGCCGATCTTCGGCGACCATTCCTTCGAGACAGCCGAGCCGGCGCTCATCACGCAGAAATCCACTTTGGAAAAATCGAAAGTCTCGAGGTCCTTGCACTTCAGGGTCTTGTCGCCGTAGCTCACTTCGACGCCAATGGATTTGCGCGACGCCAGGGCGTGGACCTCGTCGGCCGGAAACTGGCGTTCGGCGAGGATGTTAAGCATTTCGCGGCCGACATTACCTGTCGCGCCGACAACGGCAACCTTGTAACCCATGGGGGACTCCTGAAGTCTCTGTTTCCGGCTCCCCACGAGGCTTGACGCCCGGCTTGCCAAAAGGCTTTCGCCGCCACCCCTCGCGGGGGTTGGGCCCGAGGGATGACGCTAAACCGTTTTGGTTTTCGTCGTCGTGAACATGGGGCGGGGTCTTAGGCAGGGTTTCCTGCCCTGTCAACCATCAGGCTTAACCGGCCGGGTGAGGCGTCTCGCCCCGACAGGCAGCGGGGGCGATGACTCTGATCATTCAATGGAAAACACAGTTGGCAGGGGTTTTCGCCAGTTTCGCCCTACCACGGCTTGCAAGCTGCCCGGAACATGTTCTAAGAGCGCCGCGGACCACAGAGTTCACCCTCGCGCGGAGAGGTGGCAGAGTGGTCGATCGCGCCGCACTCGAAATGCGGAGTACTCGCAAGGGTACCGGGGGTTCGAATCCCTCCCTCTCCGCCA
>CAZUKI010000332.1:0-1920 GCA_964620785.1 uncultured Aestuariivirga sp. | reverse complement strand
TTGGCCCAGCCCTGCTTCATGTTCCTGAGGCCGACCTTGTAGACTTCCTCGCGGTTGGGGAAGAAGTCGCGCCAGACGCGGGTTGCCGCGGCAAGGGCGGGAATGGCCCGGCCAAAGGCCTCGATCGTCATGTAGCCATCATATTTGGCGGCGCGCAGCGCCTTGTAGGTGGCGGCCCAGGGCACATGGCCCTTGCCGGGCGTGCCACGGTCATTCTCGGAAATATGGACATGGATCATGTGGCGCTTGATGTCCTTCACCGCCTTCACCGGGTCCTTTTCCTCGATGTTGGAATGGAAGGGATCATACATGCCCTTGACTGCCGGGTGGTCCACCTCGTCGAGATAGTCGGCAAGCTGCGCCATGGTGTTGAGGAAATAGCATTCGAAGCGGTTGAGGGCCTCGAGGGCATAGCGCACATCCTTCCTGGCGGCATGGTCGCCCGCCGCGCGGTGGAAGGCGAGGCCGCGCTTGCGCTCCTCCTTGGTGGGGCCGTTGCCGGTGAAGCGGCCGATCTCGGAATGCATGGGGCCGCCGATGATGCGGCCACCGAGGGCTGCTGTGCAGTCAACCGCCCAGTTGGCGCGCTGGAGTGCGGCCTGGCGCTCGGCCTTGTCGTCGGAAAGCGGGTTGTGCCCTGCCCCCAGCACGCTGACGGTCGTCACCCCAAGGCCGATCTTGGCAATCTGCTCGCCCAGCCTGGCGTAGTGGTCAACCGTGCCCTCAAAGAGCGGGATTTCGACTGCGTCATAGCCCGTCTTCTTGAGGGCCCTGATGGTGGGCAGGTGCTCGGCCGTCACATGGCCGGTCCACAGCAGCATGCAGAATCCGTACTTCATATATTCTCCTCCAACTGATATACCAGTCTGACACAGCTGGGCACATCCCGCCAAGGTGGAGTCAATGCCACCACACATAAATCTGCACCCCGGAGGACCGCCATGAACAAGCCACTGCCCGCCACCCCCGTCCAGGCCGCTGCCTTCCATCGCATGCAGCAGCTCATGTCCACCTCGCCGGTGCCGTCGATCTCGACGGAACTGCTGGCCACGGCGGATGGTGAACTGAACCGCGAGCTCAATGCCTTCCTGTTCGACCCGCCGGGAAACCCGGAGCTGCTCAAGGGCAAGCGCATCGCCATCTGCTGCACCAATGGCGTGGAGGAAGTGGAAATCCTCGGCGCCCAGCGCTGGCTCACAGAGCATGGCGCCACGGTCCACATCGTCAGCCCGCGCATCGGCGACTTCCCGCCCACCCTTGGCCTGCGCTTCCCGCCCATCTCGAAAACCCATGTGCTGGCCATCCGCCTCATGGAGAATGCCGGCTGGCTCAAGATCGACCGCTACATGGATGAGGCGAAGGTCGCCGACTACGACGCGCTGCTCCTGCCCGGCGGCGCCTGGAACCCGGATTCGCTCAGGGCCGACAAGGACGCGCAGAATTTCGTGCGTGACATGCACGCCTCGGGCAAGCCCACCTGCGCCATCTGCCACGGCCAGTGGGTGATGGTCAGCGCCAGGATCCTCAAGGGCAAGAAGGCAACGGCCGTGTGGAACATCCACATCGACCTCGAGAATGCCGGCGCCACGGTTCTGGATGAGCCCTGCGTGGTGGACGGTAACCTCATCACCGCCCGTTTCCCCTACGACCTGCCGCGGCTGGTTTCAGAGTTGGTGAAGCAGTTGGTGCCGAAGGGGGCGTAGATTACGCCCTGTTGAAGTACACAATTGCTTGGTCGCCGGGTCCGCAAATTCAGTTCGAACCCGGCACCAATTTACTTACTTGCGGCCTTCTCTGCCCTCAGGATGAAAACTTCCACTGTCCTGTGCATGTTTGACCAATGACCGCGGTTCTTTCCCAGTTGGTCCGGCTTCCTTCCAATGTCTTTGATAGCGTTTTTCGTTTCACGACAAATTTCCG
>CAZUKI010000331.1:0-1922 GCA_964620785.1 uncultured Aestuariivirga sp. | reverse complement strand
GGCGGCGGTAGTGCTTGCGGCGGCGCTTCTTGAAAATATAGACGGTGTCGGACTTCTGCTGCTTGGCGATTTCGCCAACCACGGTCACACCGGCCACTAGCGGGCTGCCGATTTCAACGGCACCGCCATTGCTGACCATGAGAACGTCAGAAAACGTCACCTGGTCGCCCGGTGCACCCTGCAATTTCTCGATGGTAATCTTGTCATTGGCGGCCACGCGATACTGCTTGCCGCCCGTCTTGATGACTGCGTACATATCTTCCTTCTTTCCCGCGCCCTTCGGAGCCGCTTGTAATCTATTGAAAAAGCGGTCTTTTATGGTCTGGCTGTGAATTTGGCCAGAGCTGCCCTCGGGCGGCGCATGTTGCCCCAATGCCAAAGGCCGGGGCGGTTGGCGGTGATAAAGCGGAACAGCGCAGGGAAGTCAAGTTTTTGGCTGTTCCAGCAGGCCAATGACGCCATCCATGATGCGGTTCAGGTCATAGTCCTTGGGCGTATAGATGGCCGTGACACCCAGCTGTTTCAGCACATGGCCGTCTTCTTCCGGGATGATGCCGCCGACGACGACCGGAATGGAAATCGACCGGGCACGAAGTTTCGCCAGCACATCGCGCACCACCGGGACATGAGACCCCGAGAGAATGGACAGGCCGAGCAGCAGAACGCCCTCTGCCTCGACCTTGGCCACCAGCTCCGCTGGCGTCATGCGGATGCCATCATAGATGACCTGAAGCCCGGTCTCTGCCGCCCGAGTGGCAATCTGCTCGGCGCCGTTGGAATGGCCGTCAAGTCCGGGCTTGCCGATCAGGATCTTTGGCGCACGGCCGAATTCATCCGTCAGCTTGCGGACACGCTCCCTCAGACCGGCCAGCGTTTCGGCATCAGAGGGCTTGAGCGTCACACCGGTCGGGGCACGAAACTCGCCAAATACGGCGCGCAGTGTTGCCGCCCATTCGCCAGTCGTGACGCCTGCCCTGGCGCAGGCAATCGAAGGCTCCATGATGTTGCGGCCTTCGCCTGCAGCGCGGCGCAGATCGTCCAGCGCCAGGCTTGAGCCCGCGCTGTCCCTTGTCTTGCGCCAGGCCTTCAGGCGTTCGACCTGCTCATATTCCACTTCATCCTTGACGGTGAGAATCGCGTTCTCGCCGGTTGCCAGCGGTGACGGCTCGCTTTCGGTCAGGGTGTTGACGCCAACAACCTTCGTCGTTCCCGCCTCGATGGCATGAATGCGTGCGGTGTTGGACGCAACCAGTGCCTCCTTCATGTAGGCCAGCGCTGCCGGTGACGCCGCACCGCCGAGCGCCTCGACCTTTGCAAGTTCAGAGAGTGCCGCCTGTTTCATCTCTGCGACCTTGGAGGCGATGACGGGCGCACCATCGAAGATGTCCTCATAGTCGAGCAGGTCCGTTTCCAGGGCCATGATCTGCTGGGCGCGCAATGACCATTGCTGGTCAAAGGGCCGCGGCAGGCCAAGCGCCTCGTTCCAGGCCGGCAACTGGATGGCGCGGGCCCGGGCCTTCTTCGAAAGTGTCACGCCCAGCATCTCGATCAGGATGCGGTAAACATTGTTTTCCGGCTGGCTTTCGGTGAGGCCCAGTGAATTCACCTGGACGCCATAGCGGAAGCGGCGCTGCCTTGCATCGCTGACGCCGAAGCGGTCGCGCAGCAGTTCGTCCCACAGTTCCGTGAAGGCGCGCATCTTGCACATCTCGGTGACGAAGCGGATGCCGGCATTGACGAAGAAGCTGATCCGGCCGGCGGCCTTGGCGAAATCGGCCTCGGGCACCTGGCCGCCGGCGCGGATGGCGTCCAGCACGGCGATCGCGGTCGCCAGCGCATAGGCCAGCTCCTGCACCGGCGTGGCGCCCGCCTCCTGCAGGTGGTAGCTGCAGACGTTGGTCGGATTCCATTTCGGCACGTGC
>CAZUKI010000330.1:0-1928 GCA_964620785.1 uncultured Aestuariivirga sp. | reverse complement strand
GGCGAAACCATCGAGGGTCATGTCGAAAGCATCGCGCCGGCATCCGGCGCCGAGTTCTCGCTGCTGCCACCTGAGAACGCCACCGGCAACTTCACCAAGGTGACGCAGCGCGTGCCAGTGCGGATCGCGGTGCCTCTAGCGGCTGCCGAAGCATTGCGGCCTGGCCTTTCGGTCACGGTCTCTGTCAACACCAGCGGTGACGCCAACGGCAACACGGGCGTCCAGCACACCTCACTGCAATGAGTTCCACTGCCACCATGGCAATGCCGCAGCAGGCCTTTACGGCCCGCCGCGTCCTTGCATTCGTCGCCATGGTCTTCGGCATGTTCATGGCGATCCTCGATATCCAGATCGTCTCGGCATCTCTCTCTGAAATCCAGGCGGGCCTTTCGGCAAGCGCCGATGAGATTGCCTGGGTGCAGACCAGCTACCTCATCGCCGAAGTCATCATGATTCCGCTGTCGGGCACCCTCACCCGCATTCTCTCGACGCGCGTGCTCTTCACCCTGTCGGCAGCCGGTTTCACCCTGACCAGCGTTCTCTGCGCCCAGGCGGATTCCATATCGACCATGATCGTCTGGCGGGCTCTTCAGGGCTTCATCGGCGGCGCCATGATCCCCACGGTCTTCGCCTCGACCTTCACCATCTTCCCGCGCGACAAGCAGCCGGTGGTGACCCCCATCATCGGGCTCGTCGCAACGCTGGCACCCACCATCGGCCCGACCATCGGCGGCTACCTCACCGAGCTTTTCTCATGGCACTGGCTGTTCCTGGTCAACGTCATTCCCGGCATCCTGGTCACCGCCGCTGCCTGGCTTCTCATCGACTTTGATGAACCTGACTGGAAACTCATCCGCAATTTCGACTGGTGGGGCCTTGCCGCACTCGCCGTCATGCTCGGCACGCTCGAATATGTGCTCGAGGAAGGCGCGCGCGAGGGCTGGCTCGACAGTGAACTGATCCGCACTCTCATCGTGGTCTGCGCCGCCGCCACCATGGCTTTCATCTGGCGCGTCCTCAATGCCCGCCAGCCGGTGGTCGAGTTCACGGCCTTCCGGAACCGCAACTTTGCCATGGGCTCGCTGTTTTCCTTCTGCCTTGGCATCGGGCTCTACGGCCTCACCTATCTCTATCCCGTCTATCTTGCGCGCGTTCAGGGCTATTCCTCCCTGATGATCGGCGAGACCATGTTCGTGACCGGCATCGCCATGTTCATGACCGCGCCCATCGCCGGGCGCCTGATGACCAGGGTTGATCCGCGCCTGATGATGGTCACGGGCTTTGTGGGCTTTGCCGCCGGAACCTGGATGGCTTCCGCAATTACAAAGGACTGGAGCTTCAACGAACTACTGGTCCCCCAGATCCTGCGCGGCGCCTCGCTGATGATCTGCATGATCCCCATCACCAACATGTCGCTGGGCATGTTGAGCCCCCAGATGCTGCGCAGTGCCTCAGGGCTATTCAACCTGACCCGCAACCTCGGTGGCGCCGTTGGCCTTGCCATCATCAACACCGTGATGAACCACCGCGTCGACTTCCACTACGACAGGCTGCGGGAACACATCACGGCCGGCAGGCCTGAAGTTGACACCATGATCGAGAACCTGAAGCGGGCCTTTTCAAGCCTCGGCTCCAACGCCGAACTGGCGGCCTACAGCAAGCTTGGCCAGATGGTCAGCCGCGAAGCCCTGGTCATGGCCATCGGCGATGTCTTCTTCCTCCTGACCATCCTGTTCATTGCTATTGCCATCCTGATCCCCATGATGAAGCGCCCGCAGATGGCGCCTGGAGGCGGCGGTGGGCATTGAACGGATGGCCACGCGTGCCACGCATGACGGTTATTTGATTGCCGGTGATGCAACCTGCAGTGGGAGTGCGCGCAAGGCCACGCGCAACCTGTCTGTCACTTCGAATACCGTCGGTAACTT
>CAZUKI010000329.1:0-1939 GCA_964620785.1 uncultured Aestuariivirga sp. | reverse complement strand
GCCACGGCGCGGGCCTCCTTCAGCCTCTACAATACACACGAGGAGGTTGATAAACTGGCGGACGCACTTATCTCAGCCCAGAGGATATTCACGTGACAGACGCCGTGACCACTGGCGAAAATGCCCCCAACCCCTCGGCCATTCCGGCCGATGAACTGGCGCGGCTCACCGATGACATCATCGCGGCGCTGAAAACCGTCTATGACCCGGAAATTCCCGTCGATATCTATGAGCTTGGCCTGATCTACAAGGTGGACATCGACGACGACCGCAACGTGCTGGTCGAGATGACGCTGACCGCTCCCGGCTGCCCGGTTGCAGGCGACATGCCGGGCTGGGTGGAAAACGCCGTCTCGTCCGTGCCCGGCGTGCAGAACGTCACGTGCAAGATTGTCTTTGATCCGCCGTGGGACCATTCGCGCATGAGCGAAGAGGCCCGCATGGCCATGAACATGTGGTAGCCGCGAGGATGGCAACCAGCATCATGTCTTCGAAGCAGTTGAAAATGGCGGCGTCCGCGCCACATTGGGGATTGGCGCGCCGCGCTGGCCTGAAGTCACGTCTGCTTGATTTGAGCGGGCGGTATTTGATGATAGAAGCAATCGTAACCATGGTGGTGCCAATGTCACTTCCAGCAGGTTCCATGTGAGACAGACATAATGGCCGAAGCAGTTCATCGTCCCCGTCCCGCCGTGCTGAAACTTACCGATGCTGCCGCTTCGCGGGTGCGCGAACTCATGGAGAAGGGCGAGGGCGTGGGCCTTCGCGTCGGCGTCAAGAACGGCGGCTGCGCCGGCATGGAATACACCATGGAATGGGCAGCCGAGAAGAAGCCCTTCGACGAAGTGGTGGAGGACAAGGGCGCCAAGGTGCTGATCGATGCCAAGGCGCTGATGTTCCTGCTCGGCACCGAGATGGATTACCAGACGAGCGTGCTGAAATCGGGCTTCGTCTTCAACAACCCGAACCAGATCTCGGCCTGTGGCTGCGGTGAAAGCGTCGAGATCAGGCCTGCCGCCCTTCCGGCATGAGCTACTCGGACGAGTTCCGGAATTTCCTCATTGAACACCTGGCGGGCTTCGGGCCTGTCACGGTCCGGCGCATGTTTGGCGGCGGCGGTATTTACCGCGACGGCCTGATGTTCGGGATCATCCAGGACGAGACTATCTATCTCAAGGCCGATGCGGACAGCCGCCCCCGCTTTGATGCGGAAGGCTCGGTGCCGTTCGTCTACCAGTCCGACAAGGGCAAAAAAGTCGCCCTGAACTACTTCCGCGTGCCGGAACGCTGCATGGATGATCCGGCGGAAATGGTCGAATGGGCGCGGCTTGGCTATGGCGCGGCGCTGCGGGCCGCTGCTAGCAAGGCGCCTGGCAAAAAGAGCAAGGTGCGACGCAGGGCAAGCGGCCAGAGTTGAGTCTGGCGTCATAGTCGGTTTGCAGAAGAATGTGCTGGCGGCGGCGCTGGATCAGTAGTTCGGCGAAACGAACTTGCGCATTTGAGCCTTTTCCGGCGGTCCCATGAATGCCACGCCAAGCGTGTCGTTGTGCTTCCAGGCAATCTGCACGGGGCGGATGGTGTTCTCTGATACCATGAGCAACCTGAAGCGGTGCGGCAGCCTCACGGCGCCCGGCGTCTTGAGCTGGGCGCCCGTATCGGAGACATCGCGGACCTGGCAATCAATCGCCGTCCAGTCGTCGAAGATGGCCTTGGCCGCCTTCAGGACGCGGTGCCGCGGCGCATTGCGCATATGCTCCCACTGTTCGGTGTTGCTGTGCATGGTGCCAGCAAGGCTACCACCTGAGCATTAAGAACGTTGCAATGCGGCGATAAAGCCTCAGGCGCTGCGGCTGCGCGTCGATGACGACAGGAAGGCCGGCATGTTGCCCTGGTGGAAACCCTTGTGATCAGGGCCTTCTTCGTCACGCTGGCGGTGCTG
>CAZUKI010000328.1:0-1957 GCA_964620785.1 uncultured Aestuariivirga sp. | reverse complement strand
GGAGGGATTCGAACCCTCGTTACGCTTTCACGTAAACACGCGTTCCAGGCGTGCGCCTTAAACCACTCGGCCACCTTTCCCCGGGGCTTGCTCTGATCATTGCCTCGCCGGTTCAGCGAAGGCCTGGCAGCCCAAAGTCATCTGGGGCGCCCTTATAGCCATCGCCGCGGCACCTGCAAGCACCGACTGGATCGACCATGAGCGGGCCTAAACTGCCGCCGGCGCAGGCCTCCTGTGTCGCACCTTCGGCGTCGGCTTTCGGCCTTTCACGATCAGGTGAGGGAGCCCGTATGGTCCTGCCCGGCGCTTACTTTCCGGATCTTCACTTCCTATGTTACAGTGCAAAACAGGAGTGTCAGCATGTTCTTCTCCCGCAAGGTAAGCCAGCCCAAAAGCGCCGCTGAAGCCCTGCCCGGTCGCCCCCAGCCCATAGCGACCGCGGATAGCCACGCCGTTTTGGGCCACAAGCTCAAGGGCCCCTATCCCGATGGGCTTGAGACGATCGTCTTTGCCCTTGGCTGCTATTGGGGTGCGGAACGCAAGTTCTGGCAGGTGCCGGGCGTCTGGGTGACGGCCGTGGGCAATGCCGGCGGCTTCACGCCCAATCCCAGCTATGAGGAGGTCTGTTCGGGCGGCACTGGCCATGCAGAAAGCGTGCTGGTGGTTTTTGATCCGCGGCTTGTCACGCTGGAAGCGCTGCTCAAGGTCTTCTGGGAAGCCCATGACCCGACCCAGGGCATGCGCCAGGGCAATGATGTCGGCAGCCAGTATCGCTCCGCCATCTACTGGACTAACCCGGCCCATGAGGCCGCCATCCGGGCTTCGCTGGCCGACTACCAGAAAGAGCTGGAAAAATCCGGTTACGGCAAGATCACCACGGAACTGGCTCCGGCCGGTCCCTTCTATTTTGCCGAGGCCTATCACCAGCAATATCTCGCCAAGAACCCCAACGGTTATTGCGGCCTGGGTGGCACAGGCGTTTCCTGCCCTATCGGGCTTTCAACAGCGGCTTGACCGAGAGGCGTGGCGAGAAAAGACGACGATGATGATGAGGTGGAGGCAGGGGCAATCACCCTGCGCCACTTCATGCGTCTTGCCCGCCTCCTGCGGGCCCGCGGCCATAGCAACGGCCTCAACCCGGCCCAATGGGAAGCGTTGCGCTATCTCGCCGTCGCCAACCAGTTCTCCAACACGCCGGGCGCCATGGCCCGCTATCTTGGCGCCACCAAGGGCACCACGTCACAGACCGTGTTGTCGCTGGAGAGCAAGGGCCTTGTTGCAAAACTGGCGAAGCCCGGCGACCAGCGGCAGATGGGCCTTGCCCTCACCGATGCTGGCCGGGCCATCCTCAGCAACGATGCGCTTGCCGCCTTTGCCGGTGATATCGAGAACCTGAAATCCAAGACGCGCCGCCGCTTTGCCCGCGCCGTGAGTGACCTTCTGGATGCTGAGGTTGCAAGGCTCGGTGAAGGAAGTTTCGGCGTCTGCGTGTCCTGCCGCTATTTCCGGGAAGTCGGCAATGGCGAGGCCTCGCACTGCATGAAATTCGCTCAAAGCCTTCTGGCAAGCGATGAGACGCTGCTCTGCGCCGAACATGTGCCGCGTTGAGCGGGCATGCGGCCGATTATTTCGGCTTTCCGGTTTGTGCGTCTTCGCCATCCCAGTAATCGACGGCTTCGCGGCGATAGCGTTCTCCCAGTGCCCGCACCGAAACCTTGTTTGAATCGGGGTAGACCGTCACGTCATGGGGATCCCGGTCGCCGATGATGAGATAGCGGCAGACCTCGGTGGTGTGGTTGTAGAGGCAGTGTTCATCAGCAGCGCCAGCCGGAAAGCGCACATAGTCGCCGGCGTTCATCACATGGAAGTCCTTGCCGATGCGCACCGTCAGGGCTCCTGCAAGGATGAGGAGATGTTCCTCTTCCCGAAGGTGGTAATGCGCCGGGTTGTTCTGCTT
>CAZUKI010000327.1:0-2028 GCA_964620785.1 uncultured Aestuariivirga sp. | reverse complement strand
AGCGTGGCTTCGATGTGGGGCGGGAACCTTTATCGAGTGACAGACACATGGCTGAATACATCTATGTCGGCAAGGAAAGCCTGGAGGTGCTTGTGTCTGCCATCGCAGAGCAACGCCTCAAGAGCATTGGCCTGACGCCAAAGAACGCTCCGCCGGTATTCATGGCTTGGGCGCGGTCATAGACGAAATATTATTGCGCAATCAACCTCATGGTCGTGTTTTACAATGACTTTTCAGCCCGGAAATAAAGGCGGCGGCAGGCGCAAGGAGAAAGCCTATCTGGATGCGCTCATGCTTGATCTCAGGCGCACTCATGACGGAGACAGGACCAAGCTCCAGGCCATAGCCGAAAAGCACGTCAAGATGGCCCTGGAGGGCGACATGCAGGCCATCAACAGCATTGCCAATCGCCTGGATGGACAGCCCGCGCAGGAACAGATCATCGACATCACTGAAACCAAGACGGTCATTCGCGCCCCATCGCAGAATCCCACCACGCAGGCATGGCAACAGAGCTTATCGACGGCACGGAATATGAAATCATCTGGGAGCCTCAACTAGGGCCGCAGACAGCCCTTCTCACGTGCCCTGTCTTTGAGGTCTTTTTCGGCGGCGCGCGCGGCGGCGGAAAGACTGACGGCATGTTGGGCGAGTGGGTTTCGCACGCGGATGAATATGGCGAGAATGCCATTGGGCTTATGGTCCGCCGGGAACTGACGCAACTCATTGAGACAATCGAGCGCTCGAAGCAGATATTCACGCCGCTTGGCGCGTCCTACAACGAACAGCAGAAGATGTGGAGGTTCCCGAATGGAGCGCGCCTCCGCTTCGCGTATCTGGAGCGAGATGCAGATGCAGACGCCTACCAGGGGCACAGTTACACAAGAATCTATGTTGAAGAGCTTGGGACTTTCCCATCTCCAGTGCCGATTCTTAAGCTCATGGCAACGCTCCGCTCAGGTGCGGGAGTTCCTTGCGGGTTTAGAGCGACTGGAAACCCAGGAGGACCGGGACACAACTGGGTCAAGGCCCGCTACATAGACCCGGCGCCTGCGGGTTGGGAAATCATCAAGACCGCATTCAAAAACCCATGGACGGGCAAAGTCCTTGAGAGGGAGCGCGTCTATATCCCGTCGCGGGTGACGGACAACAAGTTTCTGGGCGATGAGTATATCGCCAACCTGCAAATGGCAGGCTCAGAGCAGTTGGTGAAAGCATGGCTTGAAGGCGATTGGGACATCATTGATGGAGCATTCTTTGACTACTGGGCAGCAGGACGACACGTTATTCCACCCTTCAATATTCCGGTGGATTGGCTCCGTTTCAGAAGCATGGACTGGGGTTTTGCCACGCCGTTTTCAGTCGGATGGTGGGCGGTTTGCCCTGACGACATATGGCAAGAGTCCGTCACCGGGCGTGACTGTTTTATTCCAAGGGGCGCGCTCATTCGCTACCGCGAGTGGTATGGATGCCCAGAAGGACAGCCCAACGTGGGCATTCGCCTCACCGCTGAGGAAGTTGCGCGCGGCATCAAGGAACGCGAGCAGGGCGAGAAAATTGCCTATGGCGTCATAGACCCGGCAGCCTTCGCCCACACCAACGGCCCATCCATTGCCGAGCGCATGATGAACGAAGGCGTGATGTTCCGCCGCGCTGACAACACCCGCATCAGTGCTGACAAGGGCAATCTCGGCGGTTGGGACATGGTTCGTGCCCGTCTCAAGGGCGACGGCGAGGCGCCCATGATGTTTGTGTTCTCAACCTGCAAGGACTTCATACGGACATTCCCCGTTCTGCAACACGACAGGGACAGGCCGGAGGATTTGGACACGGATCAGGAGGACCACGCAGCGGATGACGCGCGTTATGCCTGCCTTTCAAGGCCGTGGATTCCCAAGCCCAAGACGCCACCGAAACCGAAAGAGCTGATTTACACAGCGCAGGAAGATGGCCGGATTGTCGGCAACATGAGTGTGCGCGACCGGGTTTTGATGCTGGAAAAGAAACGGAAGCGCATGAATGGCTGAC
>CAZUKI010000326.1:0-2045 GCA_964620785.1 uncultured Aestuariivirga sp. | reverse complement strand
GTGGCTTCTTTGCCATCAACTCCCTGCGCATGGAAAAAGGCTACCGGCACTGGGGCCACGACATTGGCGAAGAAGACACGCCGTATCAGGCAGGTCTAGGCTTTGCCGTTGCCCTTGCAAAGCAATCTGAGTTTATGGGCCGCAAGGCACTGCAGAACCAGAAGGCACAAGGCCCTTTGACACGCCGCATGGTGCAACTGCGCCTCGAGGGCAGCGATGCCCCCATGCTCTATCACAATGAACCGATCCTTCGTGATGGGGAAATCGTTGGCTCAGTCACTAGCGGCGCCTGGGGACACAGGGTGGAGGCCTCGCTGGGCCTTGGCTATGTGAGCAATTCTTCAGGCGTCAACGAGGCCTGGCTGAACACTGGCCGATGGGAAGTCGAGATTGCCTGGAAGCGTTATCCCGTCAAGGCACAGTTTCGGCCCTGGTACGATCCAAAGGGCGAAAAGCTGAAATAGCAAGAGCAAGACGGTCTCGAAGACTGCATCAAACCGCAACAAAATGGAGGACTGCAATGCCCACTGAAATACTGAATCCTGAACTTGAGCGAAGGATCAAGACGCTCGAGAACCCTTCTGAACAAGGCGAGGACTTTGACCGTGCCAGCTGGTACTGGTTGTTGTTCCTCGGTCTCGTCCTGCCTGTCGCCGTTCTCATCTGGGGATGGCAGCTATGAGCAGTGCAGCAACGACGCATCAGGCTTCAGGAATCGAGGCCGACAAGAATGCATGGCCCCTTCTCAAATCTGAGAGAACCTGGGGAAGCTGGAAACTCGGAATTTCGTTGATTACGGCCGCTGCCGCCACATGGTGCTACATCATTGGCGAATATGTCGGATACTACCTGAATTTCGACAAGGGATTTGCGGCACTTTTCGCCGGCAGCATGATCGGCATGTTCATCGTGGCGCTGGCGGCTGGTCCCATCTGCATTCGTTTCGGCGTCGACTCGATCGCCTCCACCAAACCGACTTTTGGTGCCCGCGGCTGGGTCATTCCCGCGGCAATGCAACAGATTTCGATCGTTGGCTGGAATTCTCTGCTCCTCATCTTCTTTGCCAAATCCACGACACAGCTTTTGATCGCCCTTGGCCTCATCACCGAAGGCGGAAAGGTCCTGGTCCCCGCGACCATTCTTCTGGCCTGTGCGCTCGTCTTCATTTTCCTGCTCAAAGGTTCAAGCGGCGTTGATCGCGTTGCAAAAATTCTCGTCGCGCATGTGTTTGTCGGTCTCTGGATGCTTTACATCATCCTCAGCCAGCGCTGGGGCGACTTGACAGCCGCGGTTCCGGCCTATGCCTCCACCAGCCCGTTGTGGAACTACACGACGGGCGTGGAAATCGGCATCGTCTCCCTGCTTTCGTGGTGGCCATATCTCGGCGCAATGATCCGCATGGCGCCCAACGGCCGGACTGCCGCCCTGCCAATCATGGTAGGCATGGGAGCACCTGTGCCGCTTCTGAGCCTCATCGGCATCGCAGGCATCTTGGTCCTTCAGGTTTCGGACCCTTCCGAGTGGCTCCGTACCATTGGTGGTCCGACCTATGGCATCATTGCCCTTCTCTTCGTTGCCGCCGCCAATCTCGGCACGGCAGTGGCGGGTGTCTATGCCTCGGCGATCGGGCTGCGTCACTTCCCCGGCTTGGAAAAGACGGCATGGACGACGCTGCTTTTGCTTGCCATTGCGCCGGTTGTGCTGGTCGGCTTCTTCATCCCTGAGCTGTTCTTCGCCAACTTCGGCTCGTTTCTCGCCTTCATTGGCCTGGCTTTCGCACCGCTCTGCGGCATCCAGATCACGGACTATTTCATCTTGCGCAATCGGCGGATCAACATCCGGTCGATCTTCACAGGAGGTCCGCAATCCGGCTACTGGTTCACGGGCGGTTTCAATGTTGCAGCCATCCTGGCCATGGTCTTCGGCTGCGGTACCTATCGTTACCTGCTCAATCCGATCACCTATGCGAGCAACTCCCCTTATGAGTATGTGACGGCCTCGCTGCCTGCGGCAGTCGTTGCAGGTCTTGTGTATGCAATCGTCAC
>CAZUKI010000325.1:0-2049 GCA_964620785.1 uncultured Aestuariivirga sp. | reverse complement strand
TTGCCGACCCGAAGATGCGTTGCCACCGCTCCGCCCATATAGGCAGTCAACAGGATGGCGCCGAGCACGGCGGTGCGCGGGAAGGCATAAAGTGCCGTGCAGAGAAGGGCCACGATGCCGAGACCGCGGCCGAGGGCGGGTGATGGTAGATAGCCCAGTTCGGCTGTTGACTTGATGACGATGTCCAATGGCACGAGCTTGATCCCTGCATCGAACAGCATGAAGGCGACCACGACGCCACTCATTGTGAACCCGGCCATGCGCATGAACCTGCTTGTCGTGGCTGGATTTGACACTGCCGAAGTGGTGTGAACCTCGTTCATGGCTTTCGCGCCTCCTGCTTCTTGCCCTTGAGCAGTGCCACGATTGCCATGGCATGTCCGTGGCCAAGGCCGAATTCAGCCTTCAGCGCCGCCACGATGGCGCCGGCCTTGACGCCGGGCGCAAGCCCCGTTGCGGAAGAGAAACCCTTGCTCTTTCCCCATGTGCGGAACTGTGCCGGGCTCTTGCCGGTCTTTGCTTCGATGTTGTCGAGATAGGCTTGGAAACTCACCGCTTTGCCTCCGGGCTTCGCTTGCGCCACCGGGTGGCGGCGTGGCGGTGATTAGCGGGTTTTGAGGCTTCTGCTTTGTATGAGAACGCCAAAAGCGGCCCGCCGCTGGATCGGTGGGCCGCTCAAAGGTGCTGCTGCTTGCGCTCTTCAGCCTTGCTGCTTGAGCTGGCTGTTGCAGGCGCTCCAGAACTGCGGCCACTTGCTGCCGGCCGGCAGGGTGCCGGAGGCCTTTTCGGACTGCCATTCCTGTGAGCAGACATGAATGCGTTGGCGGAAGGCGACTTCACCCGCCGAAAGTGGCTTGCCGTTCGCGTCAACCGTGGGAATTGCCGCCGGAGTTGCGGCAATCGTCCGCGCCTGGGCACGGGTCACGGCTGGTGGTTCAGATGGCGCTTGCGCCTGGCTATCGGAGTAATTCTTGATGCTGGCCGCGCAGGAAGACAGGAAGCTGCCCCATTTCTGGCCGTTCAATGTGCCGGCTGCCTTGGCTGCCTGGTACTGGCTGGAACAGATCTGCGAAGTGGTTTTGCCAGCGCTGGCCATCGCCGCCGGTGCAGCGGCTGCGGTCGTCGCAGCAGCGGTTGCGGCAGCAGCCTTGCGCTTTGACAGTTTGGGCGCAGTGACGGCAGGTGCAGTCGCAACCGGAGTCTGCGTTGCCGAGGCACCGGATGTTTTCATGCCGGCTGCGCAGCTATGATAAAAGTCGGACCACTTTTGCCCGTTCAGCGTTCCGGCCGCCTTGGCGGCCTGGTACTGCTGGCTGCAGGCAGCCTGGGTTGCGTTGGCGGCATTGGCCGGCATGGCGAACAGGCCGGCGGCAGACAGGACAAGCGCCGCAGAGGCGCAAAGTGCAAAGGTTTTCATGGAACTTCTCCCGGATGAAAGACGAGGTTTATCGTCCGCAGACGGACCATCCGTCCACGGTGAACACTTCAACAGGAGGCGTAGGATTGCGTCAGTGGACCACCCTCGGGGTGGAGACGCTGTGCAAGGCGGCGCCAGCGCAAAAAGGAATGATCTTCGATTGTGGCGAGATCGCCATCATTTCAGCACCTAACAAAAGTTTAAACCTTCAGCTTTGTGCGAAGGTCAGCAGGCTTCTGTCTTGTACGAGAAAGATAGCTGCGGCTTCTCGTGCACGAGGCGGGCCGGTGTCATGCCGATCAATTGCTTCACCGAGCGCGTCAAATGCGCCTGATCGAAATAGCCCGCATCAGAGACCGTGTTGAGAACTGAACATCCGGCACTCAAAAGATTTGCGGCCCGGCGCGCCCGCTGGATTTGCCGGTAGCTGCTGAAGGTCATGCCGGTGACATGGCGGAAATGACGCTGTACGGAGCGCTGGCTCATCCAGTCCACGTCGCCTTCGGTTACCGCATCGGTCGCATGGCTGCGTGCGATGATGGCGGCGCCTGCCAGTTGCGCAACAAACTGCTCCGCATTGTCGTAAGTCGGAATTTCCCAGGCGCGGTCCGATAGCCAGAAGCGGCCATCCG
>CAZUKI010000324.1:0-2075 GCA_964620785.1 uncultured Aestuariivirga sp. | reverse complement strand
TGCGCGCGTGAGTTTTGACACCTTTCAGCCCTGCCAGTATGAGCGGCCCGTCATGACCAACCTGAAATCCGATTTCCTCAACACGCTCTCATCCCGCGGCTTCATCCACCAGTGTTCCGACCTGGCGGGGCTCGACGCCCTGGCCGCCAGGAACGAAGTTGTGGCTTACATCGGATTCGACTGCACCGCACCTTCCCTTCATGTCGGCTCACTTGTCCAGATCATGATGCTGCACTGGCTGCAGGCCACCAGCAACAAGCCCATCGCCCTCATGGGTGGCGGCACCACCCGGGTGGGCGACCCCACGGGCAAGGACGAAAGCCGCAAGCTCCTGTCACTCGAGGATATCGAGGCCAACAAGCGCGGCATCCAGGATGTCTTTTCCCGTTTCATCCGCTTCGGCAACGGCAATACCGACGCCCTGATGGTGGACAATGCCGAATGGCTGACCACCCTCAACTACATCGACATGCTGCGCGATGTCGGCCGGCACTTCTCCATCAACCGCATGCTCGCCATGGATTCCGTGAAGCTCAGGCTGGAGCGCGAGAGCGAATTCTCCTTCCTCGAATTCAACTACATGATCCTGCAGTCCTATGACTTCACGGTGCTCGCCAAGACCTATGGCTGCAATCTGCAGATGGGCGGCTCTGACCAGTGGGGCAACATCATCAACGGCGTGGACCTTGGCCGCCGCATGGGCACCCAGCAGCTCTACGCCCTGACCTCGCCCCTCATCACCCTCGCCTCCGGTGCCAAGATGGGCAAGACCGCCACCGGAGCTGTCTGGCTCAACGCCGACATGAAGCCGCCCTATGACTATTGGCAGTTCTGGCGCAACACCGAGGATGCCGACGTGGGCCGCTTCCTCAAGCTCTTCACCAAGCTGCCGCTCGACGAAGTCGCAAGGCTCGAGGCGCTCGGCGGCTCTGAAATCAATGAGGCCAAGAAGATCCTCGCCAATGAAGCGACGGCCCTGCTCCACGGCCGCGCCGCCGCCGAGGCCGCAGCGGAAACAGCCCGCAAGACTTTCGAGGAAGGCGCCTCTGCCGAGGGGCTTCCGTCGGTGAGCCTCGCCCTGCCTGTCGGCGTCCTTCAGGCTTGCGTGGCCGCTGGCTTTGCCAAATCCAACGGCGAGGCTCGCCGCGCCATCCAGGGTGGCGGTATCCGCGTCAATGATGCAGCGGTCGGCGACGACAAACTGGAACTGACCGCAGCCATGCTGGGCGGTGACGGCACCATCAAGCTCTCGTCAGGAAAGAAGAAGCACGTTCTCATCAGGCCCGCCTGAACGGCAAGCCCGCTCAGTTGCGGTCCTTGGGCGGCGCCACTGAACGGCCCCTGCTGCAGGCACTGCGGAACTCCGACATCTTGCGCAGAAAGCCCGGAAGCAGCGCAGAGGCGGGGTTGGCCTGCGTCTTGGGATTGGCGATCGTGCCGCCCATGGCGAAGGTGATGCCGAAAATGCCCTGGTTGTCACCACCTGTCAGCAAAGGCCCGAACAGCGGCACATCATCGAGAAAACCCGTGAGGCCCTGCATCGGGATGAGCGTTCCGGTGATATCCAGCGCCCCATCCGATTTGCGGATGATGCCGCCCGCCACCGCGCCCATGTCATTGCCCTTGAGTTCGATGTCACACATCCGGATGAATTTCGCATCCGTCGTGAAGGGCAGCGTCAGCCGTTTGAAGGACATGCCATCACGCCGTGGCCCTGATTTCTTCGGCCGGCCGCGACTGTCGAGTTCGGCCAGAGTCGCCTCATTGCGAACGTCAAAGCGCCTGAGAGTGAGTTCGCCCTTGCGGATCGGCGAACCCGGCGTATTGGCCATCAACGCCTGGAAATCAAGCTCGCCGCCCGCCACCTTGGAATAGAAATTGGAAGCGCGCAGCGCCGCTCCGCCATCTGCCGACGCCACCTTGAACTCGCGCCCGCCCTCAAGTGGCGTCAGGCGGACGGTAATGGGAAGCCCGCTCAGGAACTTCCCCTCGATGGTCGCCGAGGCGATCTGGCTGCCGCGCGCCACCAGGCTCGCCGATACATCCTTGATCACCTCGCCACGGTGTGCCGCGAC
>CAZUKI010000323.1:0-2112 GCA_964620785.1 uncultured Aestuariivirga sp. | reverse complement strand
GTGTGGCGTTCGGCGGGTTCCATGGAAAGCCAGCCCGCGATTTCCATGCGCGTGCGCCCGCAGCCGATGCAGAAACCTGTCTCGGGATCGACCACGCAGATCTTGACGCAGGGCGTCTCGATGTCGGGAAAGCGGCTGTCGTCCATTGCACCATCATGCCATGAGTCTGGGACGAGCGGGGACATAGAGCGCCCCATCATGGCTGGCAAACGTCAGTTTTTCAGGGTCAGGACGCCGGCATCGACCGAGAAGCGCTTCAGGCGCGAAAGAAAGCTCATGCCAAGCAGGGTTCCGCGCATGGCGCCCTTGGGCAGGACAAGGCCCTGCACGTCCGAAACGCGCACGCCGTTGATGTCCACTTCACGCAATGTGACGCTGGCGGCCTTGGTGATGCCATTGGCGGTCGACACGGGGACATCAAAATTGAGGTTCCTGGGCCTGAGGCCCACCTTTTCGGCATCCTCATAACTCAACGCCACGGCGCTGGCGCCGGTATCGACAAGCACCTCGACGGCGCGGTTGTTGATGTCGGCGGAAACGAAATAGTGGCCGCCCACCGCCTTGAGTTCGGTCATGGCCATGAGCTGAACGGGGCGCTGCATGGGCGCGCTCTGCGATTGCGACAACGGCACGAAGCCGGGAAGCCCGGCACCAGCCGTCAGCAGCATGGCCAGTATCAGGCTTGGCACAATGCGATAGCGGAGCAGGTTGCGCCTTGCTGCGATGAACATCTGAGCCTCCGGATTTTCTTGTCCGAAGACTAAGGGGGCCGGCTTTCAGCAAGTCTTTACGCTCGTGGCAATTCTGTGGGGAAGGTTAACCGAGTGTTGCCGCGAAGGAGACGAGCATGGCGAGTTCACATGCGACCTGTGCTGCCCCCAGCACATCGCCGGTCTGGCCGCCGAGCAGCTTCATGGCAAGGCGGCGCACGGTGGCGGTGGCAGCAAGGCCGAGGCCCATGGCGACGACGGCGGCCTCGGGGCTTGCCAGCGCGCCCGTTGCCAGCGTGACGGCAAGGCCGATGATGATGGCGAAGATCGCAACGTTGCGTGAGGGCCGCCCCGCCATCACCGACAGGCCGTCGTCGCGGGCGGCCGGCGTTGCCCACATGAGATCGACGATGAGCCCGCGCGAGAAGGCGTGGCTTGCGGCGATGGTGGCGAGCAGCACCGGCCATTCCTGGGAGAGCAGGGACTCATAGGCGAAGATGCGGGTGAGCACGGCGATCATCAGGGCAAGCGCGCCATAGGTGCCGATGCGGCTGTCGCGCATGATCTCGAGGCGGCGCTCGCGGGTTTTTCCGCCGCCGATGCCGTCAACGAAATCGGCAAAGCCATCTTCGTGCAGGGCCCCGGTGATCAGCATGGTTGCGGCGACGGCGATGGTGCAGCCGAGGAGCGAAGGAACCTCGAGAAAGGTCGCGAGCCAGAGGATGGCGCCGGAGAACAGGCCGATCAGGGCCCCCGCCACGGAAAACATGCGCATGGTCTGGTGCAGGGGCGGGTGGTCAAGGGTGCGCGCGAAGGGCACCGGAAGCCTGGTCAGGAAGCGCAGCGCGTGCACCAGTTCGCCCAGCGGCCGGAAGGGCGGGGAGGGAACATCTGGCGGCGGCGGGGAGGCGTCGGTCATGGAACAGGAATTGTCTTTATGCCAGTTGACGGCAGGCGAAAAGGGCGGCCAAAACGGCTCTCCCATGCTGGAACGTGATGAGCAGGATTGCACAGCCGTTTTGCGTCCGTTCACGGTCCGGCCTCCGGGAAACGATCATGTTCCGTCAGGCTTGAACGTTCTGTTCCAGGCTGGCCCGTGACCGGAACCTCCGCCGACAACACGAAAGAAGTGCTGCTCCATGCCCTCCGCCCTGCCTTTTGACGATATCCGAGCGCTGCTCGCCAACATGCCCGGACCCGATGACGATGCCGTGGCCTCGGTCCGGGCGCGGGACAGGGAACTGACCAAGCCGCCGGGGGCGCTCGGCCGGCTTGAAGAGATTGTCGAATGGCTTGCTGCCTGGCAGGGGCGCTCGCCGCCGCGGATCGACAGGCCGGTCGTGGCGGTGTTTGCCGGCAACCACGGCGTGGTGGCGCAAGGTGTGGCGGCCTACCCGCAAAG
>CAZUKI010000322.1:0-2115 GCA_964620785.1 uncultured Aestuariivirga sp. | reverse complement strand
GCCCACCAGGACCGGCTCGAAGAACTGGACGTAAATCCCCTCCTCGTGCTGCCGGAAGGCGCTGTTGCGGTGGATGCCTTGATACGCATGAGGACATGAACATGACCAATCCCATCAAGACCGAACGCCGCGGTGCCGTGCTGGAAGTGACAATCGACAGGCCGAAGGCCAATGCAATCGATGCAGCCACCAGCCGCATCATGGGCGATGTCTTTGCCTCATTCCGCGACGACCCGGAACTGCGGGTCGCCATCCTCACCTCAACGGGGGAAAAGTTCTTCTGTCCGGGCTGGGACCTCAAGGCAGCCGCGGCAGGAGAGGCCCCCGATGTCGACTATGGTGTCGGCGGCTTTGGCGGCTTGCAGGAACTGAAAGGCCTCAACAAGCCGGTGATCTGCGCCGTGAACGGCCTCGCTTTTGGCGGCGGCTTCGAGATCATGATTTCCTGTGACATCATCATCGCGGCAGAGCATGCAACCTTTGCCCTTCCCGAAATCAATTCAGGCACTGTTGCGGACGCTGCAACCATCAAGCTGCCGCGTTTCATTCCCTGGGCAGTTGCAATGGAAATGCTGTTTACGGGCCGCCGCATCGACACCAGGGAAGCCAAGCACTGGGGCATCATCAACGAGATCGTCCCAGCGGATCAGCTGCTGGCGCGGGCCCGCGAGGTGGCGGCTCAACTCGCCGAAGGTCCGCCGCTCGTCTACGCCTGCATCAAGGAGATCAGCCGCGAAACGACACACCTGCCGATTCAACAGGCCTTTGACATGGTGACGAAAAGAAAACTGAAAACGGTGGACACGCTCTACTCCAGCGAGGACCAACTGGAAGGGGCAAAAGCCTTCGCAGAGAAGCGCAAGCCGGTCTGGAAAGGCCGGTAGACCTCACGAAAAAGGGCCGCCCAGAAGGGCGGCCCCAAGTGCAGGCAACAGGGGACTTCTGGCAGAAGTCCCCGGGAGTTCCTTAGTTCGCCCAGATCCGGGAGTTCAGGGCAACTTCAACGTAGGTCTTCTCCAGCATGCGCGAAGTGGCTGGATCGATTGTCAGGGCACTGCGGACCGAACGGGCGGCGCGGGCGAAAAAGTTTGTCATGGGCGTCTCTCTTTCTGCAAATCCATTTGTTTGATGCCCGTAATATATGGGCTTGCAGCGCCCCTGTGAAACGACTAATTCTCACGCTATCATCAAACAAGTTTTGAAGATCGCCGGAATTGCGCCATGATTGAATTCTTCCCCGGATTGCGTTCGTTGCGGGCTTTTGATGCCGCTGCACGGCACCTCAACTTCACCCGTGCAGCCCAGGAAATCAATGTCACTCCTGCCGCAATAAGCCATCAAATCAAGGAGTTGGAAGAACAGATCGGCGCCGAACTGTTCACCCGCACAAGCCGCACGATGCGCCTCACAAGGGCCGGCGAGGTCCTCTACACAGCCGCCCGGGACAGCCTTGAAACCCTCAATCAAGCGCTCTACCGGATCAAAAGATTAGAAAATCGTAAACAATTGAAAGTCTCCGCCCCGCCTTCCCTTGCCGCCAAGTGGCTGGTGCCGCGGCTGGACGAATTCCTGGCCACCCAGCCCGGAGCGGACGTCAGGCTTGATGTGTCACATGCGGTCGTTGACTTCGACCGCGAGGACATTGATGTGGCGATCCGCTTCGGGGAAGGAAAGTATCCTGGCCTGCGGGCCGACCTGCTGTTCCAGGACTTCGTCTTTCCCGTCTGCAGCCCCTCGATCATCACCAAGGAGAAGCCGCTGCGCACGCCGCGCGACCTCCTGAAGCATACCCTCATTCACCTCGACTGGGACGCCCAGCCGGGCCTGTCTTGGCCAAACTGGTCCATGTGGATGAAGGCGGCCGGCGTTTCCGAGTTCGACGACAAGGCCGGGCTGCATTTCCGCCAGACCTCGTTTGCCGTGCAGGCGGCGATCGACGGCATGGGCGTGGCCCTTGGCGATTCAAACCTTGTTGCCGACGACCTGGCAGCCGGCAGGCTGGTCAAGCCCTTCGAACTGTCGATCAAAGCGCCAAGGCAGTTCGCCTATCACGTCATCACCCGGCCCGACCCGGCCAACTCCCCGATGGTCGAGGCCTTCCGCAAATGGTGCCTG
>CAZUKI010000321.1:0-2131 GCA_964620785.1 uncultured Aestuariivirga sp. | reverse complement strand
GGCGACCGCCTCCGGCGAGAAGACCAAGTCGGAAGAGCTTGGCTATGGCGAGAACGAATATGTGCCCTGGTATCTCGGCGCGGTGATGTGAGGCACCTCACAATGTGAGGAATTTCTCGTTGCCCTTGGCAAAGCCAAGGGTCAGCGACATACCGGACGGCAAGCTGCAGCGATAGGGTTTGCCGAGAGCGGCCTCGCCGCCCATCAGTCCTACAAAGAACGCGAAATCCTCGAACCACTTTGCCGTCAGCGAAAAGGAATGAACGATCATCGCGGCCTCGTCCGTCTTGAAGCGCATGGCCTCCAGGACGGCGGAAGCCGTGCGGTGCAGAAGCTGGTAGCGCAACTGTAGCGGCAATGGCTGGCGCAGCCCCAGGAGATCGCACAGGGCTGCCAGGCGGACGGTCTTTCCATACGATGGCACCTGCAGCCACTCATCCAGGCAGGGACCAAATGGTTCATCGACCTTGCCCTCGACGGCACAGGCGATGGTGGTCTCATGCCTTCGCAGCAACAGGAACAAATCCGTCTGGCTGGGACGCGTTCCGCCCGGCAGGTCCACCTTGTGCTCGGGTATGCCGATCAGGATCTGCGTGCCGCTGCCAAGAATGCCCTCGATTTCGCCAGGCAGGCCTTGCGTCATTTCCCAACATGCCGCCAGCGACCGCGCGGAATAGCCGGTCCGCCAGTGTTTCTCGGGATCGGCCAAAAGCCCTTGCCATGATGCCGGGCCAAGCGAGGGCACGAAGATTGCCATGCTGCGATCTTATGGGCGGCGCGGCGGGCGTCAACTCGTCACGCCTTCCACCAGCCATGGTTGTGCACAGCGGGTCGGCCATCGTGAAACAGGTGTGGCTTTGCGGGTTCACGGTGCCACGCCGAAAGCCGCCATCCATCAGGACCTTTCTGTCCAGGTTCTTTCCCGGCGCAATGTCTCGGCCATCAGCAACACGGCAGATGCGAAGATCAGGCCAGCACCCAGCCACTGCTCAGGCGCCAGCGTTTCACCAAGAAACCCAATTGCCAGAGCAATGGCAACCAGGGGAATGAGATTGAAGTAACCTCCCGCAACGGCAGCCGGTACATGCCTGAGCGCGAAGAGATAGAGCCAATAGGACAGCCCGTAATACATGAAACCAGTGACGGCGGCGACGCCAGTCGCATCAAGTGGCATGGCCAGATTCACAAGATTCGCGCGTTCTTCGGGCAAGATGAATATGAGCAGCAAGGTGAATGCCAAGCCTGCGCCTTGCTGGACAGCCAGCAAAGGCACCGGGTCGGTATCAATTGCCAGCCTGCGTGAAAAAACCGTGTAAACGGCACATAGAAAAACCGCCGACAGCATTGCAACAAGGCCCATGGCATCGAGGGCGTAGCCAAAGTTGCCCATTGCCTGTCCCGTAACCAGCCAAACGCCTGCGAGGCCTAACCCGACTATGCAAATGAGCAGCGGGGTGATGGGTTCGCGCAACACAAGACTGGCCAGCACGAGAATCATGAGCGGCTCGGTTGCCCACATGAGTGACGCAGCGCTGGCGGGAATCAGTTTCAGGCCCAACATGCTCAAGCTGTACGAGACACCAGGATTCAAAACACCAAGTGCTGCCGCCCAAAGCAATGCCCGACCCCGGGGTGCCGTATTGCGATGGAACAATGTGAGTGCGCCGAACAGCAGACAGCCGGGCAGGATCTGAATCGACAGGAGCAACACGGGCGATATCGGCCCGAGAAGCACCTTGTTTATGACAGTTGCAGCACCCCAAAACAGGCAGGCCAACAGGAGTGCAAGTGGCGGCAGCAGACGCTGCGGCAAGAGCGGCATGACAAAATCTCCAAGCGGATGGGAAAACTGAGTGAGCGCCAGCGTGCTAGACGCAGGTATCGCCGCAGTCACAGTTGTCGTAGCCCGGCTTTCTTGGAGGCCGCGAAGTCATGCAACGATATCTAGGCTTCTGCACATGGCCTGTCCAGTGGACACGCGGAACAGGCAAGCTGTGGCAACGTGGAATTTGCCCAAACTCGGAGTTTCAGCGCAGCTTTCGCGGCGCAACAGCCTTGGCGTTGATCGGGTCTTCGGGCCAGGAATGTTTCGGGTAGCGGCCGCGCATGTCCTTCCTGACATCGGCATAGG
>CAZUKI010000320.1:0-2177 GCA_964620785.1 uncultured Aestuariivirga sp. | reverse complement strand
CTCTCGCAGGGTGGGGTCAACAAGAACTGAGATCGGGCAAGAAGGGGGTGACGGTCCCTGCCCCTATTACCTCTACGTCGGTTGATGCGGATACGCAGGCCCTCGATGTAGCCATTAAAGCAGGCTCGATTACTCTCTCTGGTGCAGATGGAGCCATTCTTGATGGCGCAAACCCCACAATAAAAGCGACCGTGACGGGCAGCAACGCGCTCAAAGTCGACGGATCGGCTGTGACGCAACCGGTGAATGG
This sequence comes from uncultured Aestuariivirga sp., assembly GCA_964620785.1. Classification (GTDB taxonomy): domain Bacteria; phylum Pseudomonadota; class Alphaproteobacteria; order Rhizobiales; family Aestuariivirgaceae; genus Aestuariivirga. Next base: position 1,927 of record CAZUKI010000320.1, on the reverse strand, counting down.
CACGGTAACTGTTCAACAAGGGACTGGCACCAACCTGCACATGGTTTGCGATTCCGGCTGTGGGGGATCCGCTGGCTTTTCCGATAACAGCACGTTCACGTTTGGCACGACCGCCGTCAACCCGATTGCTGGTGTCTTGGACGATGTTGCGACAAACGCGGCTACCGAAAACGCCGCCGCCGTTATTCGCATGACTGCTCAAAAAGGGCTGCATGTGAATTTACGCAATGTAAGTGGGACAGAACTCGGGACAGCAAGCGCGCCTTTTCGAATAGACCCAACCGGTACCACAACGCAGCCCATTAGCGGGACTGTTACTGCCAATATCGGTACGACGAACGGGTTATTGCTCGACGCCACCTATACTGGTCGATGGACAACGGCTTTTGCTTCTGCTGATGCAGTTGCAGCGCAGACTTCGACATTTGTGCACGGTGGGCTCATGGGATGGAACGGAACGGGATGGGATCGGCTCCAAGTCGATGCCAGCAAAAATCTGAAAGTGCTGATCAATGCGGCGATCCCGACAGGCGCCAACACCATCGGAGGCGTGAACCTCGCGCAATATACTCCTGTCACTGGTCGCCTCCCTGTCGATGGATCAGGCGTGACGCAGCCTGTGAGTGGGACGATCACGGCGAACCAAGGCGGCACCTGGAATATCGGGACTGTGACAACGCTTCCCGCATTGCCCGCCAATCAATCCGTCAATGTGGCGCAGATCAACGGTGTCACGCCACTGATGGGGAACGGCACGACCGGCACCGGATCACCGCGTGTCACCATCGCCTCAGACAATACGGCCTTTTCAGTCAATGCGATTCAGAGCACTCCAGCAGCGACCACGGCACCCTGGCCGGTCAGTAACGGTACAGTAACTCGTACATCAGCCACGTGGACGAGCGCGACAGCGGTTGACACGGCACTGACGATTTCCACAGGCGGGTTTGCCGTGGTGGGGCTGACGACGAACACGACCACCACCATTACCGCTGGGACGCTCCAGTTTGAAGCCTCCGACGATTCCGGAACCACCTGGTTCTCGGTGAGTTGTACCGCAATCGGCAGTTCCATATCTCTATCGAACTACCCCATGGCTGCCAGTACTAAGCTAGCTTGGCAATGTCCAATAGCGGGATTCGACCGGATGCGCGTGAGGATCAACCCAGCCTTAACCGGAACCGGACAAGTGACGGTCGGCCTGACTGGATCTGCATCAGGCGAAGTTAGCGGCGTAACGGCCAGCGCGAACATCGTCAACGTCGTCGGCAATACCGCCGCCACAGCAGCCACCGGTACACTGAAGGTCGGCATCGTCGGCAACGCGGCAGCAGCATTTGACAGTGCCAACAACGCAGCAGCTCCAGCAAACGTCCTGGCAGCTGGGTTTGAATCAGCGACACAGGGCACCACACAGCCAACAGCCTCTACCGCTGGCAACATGCGGCGTGCGGTAATCAGCACGGACGGAGCACTCTATACCCGCAATGGTGGGCCTGTAACGTGGTCATGTGGATTGACGGCGCTAGCCGCGACGCTGACACAGTGCCAGGCGGCTCCTGCCGCCGGTCTGAAGCTGTACATCACCGACATCATCGCCGTGAGCGATACTGCGACCGCAGGGCAATTCACTCTACGATACGGAACGGGTGCCAACTGTGGGACCGGAACCACAACGCTCTTCCCGAATGTGGCCTCGATCACTACGGGGAAATTACCCTATCCGGCTAACAGCGCGGCCCAGCCGTTATATCTGTCGTTTCAGACGCCCATTGCAGTTCCAACCGCTGCAAATGCGCTGTGCGCGGTCGCTGTAGCGACAAATACCGCTACCATCGAAATTCACGGATATACCGCCCCCTAGGAGTTGCGTATGGATCGCATCGTTCGGGCCGTCAAACAAGTCACGTCACGTCGGCTCTACAAT
>CAZUKI010000319.1:0-2192 GCA_964620785.1 uncultured Aestuariivirga sp. | reverse complement strand
CCGTCAAAGGTGACGATGCGTTCCACCTTCGAGGTCTTGCCGGAGGGCAGCGCCCGGATGGCATCACCGGGGCGGATGACGCCTGAGGCGATGGTGCCGGAAAAGCCGCGGAAGTTCTGGCTGGGCCGGTTCACCCACTGCACCGGCAGGAAGAACGGCTTGGTTTCGTCCTCGGCGTGGATGGGCACGGTCTCGAGGTGGGCCATCAGGGTGGCGCCGCGATACCAGGGCATTGCCGCGGAACGCTCGATGATGTTGTCGCCCTTGAGGGCGGAAGCGGGGATCAGCGTGATGGTGGTGATGCCCAGTTCCCTGGCGAAGGCGCGATACTCCGCCTCGATCGCCTCGAAGACGGAACGCTGATAGTCGACGAGATCCATCTTGTTGACGCAGACCACCAGTTCCCTGATGCCGAGCAGGTGGCAGATGAAGGTGTGGCGGCGCGTCTGGGTGAGCACGCCCTTGCGGGCGTCGATGAGAATGATGGCGAGATCGGCGGTCGAGGCGCCGGTCGCCATGTTGCGGGTATATTGTTCATGGCCGGGGGTGTCGGCGACGATGAATTTGCGTTTCGCCGTGGTGAAGGCGCGATAGGCGACATCGATGGTGATGCCCTGTTCGCGTTCGGCGGCGAGACCATCGACCAGCAATGCGAAATCGAGATTTCCACCCTGGGTGCCGAGCTTGCGGGAATCCGCCTCAAGTGCCGAGAGTTGATCCTCGAACAACATCTTCGATTCATAGAGCAGCCTGCCGATCAGCGTGGACTTGCCATCATCGACAGAGCCGCAGGTGATGAAGCGCAGAAGGTCCTTGTTTTCCTGGGCGGCGAGATAGGCCTCGACGTCGCCACCGTCGAATTCGATGAAGCGTGCGGATGGAGCGGGTGCGTTCATCAGAAATATCCTTCCTGCTTCTTCTTCTCCATGGAGGCCGCCTGGTCCTTGTCGATGACGCGGCCCTGGCGCTCCGATGAGGTGGCGACCAGCATTTCCTCAACGATGTCGAGAAGGTTCTCGGCATTGGAATCGATGGCGCCGGTCAGCGGATAGCAGCCCAGGGTGCGGAACCTGATCTTGCGCAGTTCGGGGGTTTCACCGGGCAGCAGGCGCATGCGCTGGTCATCGACCATGATCATCTGTCCGTCGCGCCAGACGACGGGCCGTTCCCTGGCAAAGTAGAGCGGGACGATCTCGATCTTTTCCCGGTGGATGTATTGCCAGATGTCCAGCTCGGTCCAGTTGGAGAGCGGGAAAACGCGGATCGATTCACCCTTGTTCTTGCGGGCATTGTAGAGGTTCCACAATTCCGGGCGCTGGTTCTTCGGGTCCCAGCGGTGCTTGTTGTCGCGGAACGAGAAGATGCGTTCCTTGGCGCGGGACTTTTCCTCGTCGCGCCGCGCTCCGCCAAAGGCTGCGTCGAAGCCGTGCCTGTCGAGGGCCTGCTTGAGGCCTTCGGTCTTCATGATGTGGGTGTGAAGCTGCGAGCCGTGGTCGAAGGGGTTGATGTCCTTTTCGATGCCCTCAGGATTGATGTGGACGATGAGTTCCCAGTCATGCTTCTTCGCCGTGGCATCGCGCAGGGCATACATGTCCTGGAATTTCCAGCGCGTATCCACATGCATGAGCGGAAAGGGTGGGCGGGCCGGATAGAAAGCCTTGAGCGCCAGATGCAGCATCACGGCGGAATCCTTGCCGATGGAATAGAGCATCACCGGCTTTTCACATTCGGCGGCAACTTCGCGGATGATGTGGATCGATTCCGCCTCGAGACGGTCGAGATGGGTCATGGCTGCATCGGCGCGAACCAGCGGAGCAGTTTCCGAAGAAGCAGGCTGTGGCGCGGACTGCTGCTCGCGCATGGCGGCGCGCACCTTGTCCATGGTCCGGGCGGAGGGCGATCGGCCCTTGCGGAGATCAAAAACGAAGTTGGGGTCGCCCAGCGCCTCCTTGCCGAAACCGGAGGGGTCGCGGCCGGAACGGGCGAGATAGGCGTCGATTTCCTGGAGAAATGATCTGGCGGTGCTGTCCATGATAGGTTTTTCCCTATCATAGACGGGCGTCATTATTCAATAGGAGAGTTCTGTAGGTTTTATCCTATCAAAATGATTCCGCCAGCCTATGAATCCGTCGCGCTGCCTCGGCCATGGTGTCTTCATCGACAGTCAGGGCGATGCGCACATGGCCGCTGCC
>CAZUKI010000318.1:0-2258 GCA_964620785.1 uncultured Aestuariivirga sp. | reverse complement strand
CTGGGACAGGTGCTGCGTGAAAACCTGCCGCTGCTGTCGCAGATCGCCGGGGTTCTCATCATCCTCATGGGACTGCATTTCCTCGGCGTGTTCCGCATCGGCTTCCTGGCGCGCGATGTGCGCTACCACCATACTGGCACCAGCGTCAGCCTGGCAGGGGCCTATTTCATCGGGCTTGCCTTCGCCTTTGGCTGGACGCCGTGCATCGGGCCCGTGCTGGCAACAATCCTGTCGCTGGCCGGAAGCCAGGACAGTGTCAGCCAGGGCATGGGCCTTCTTGCACTCTATTCGCTGGGACTTGGCATTCCTTTCCTCATTGCCGCCTACAGCATGGACAGGTTCATGGGCTTTTCCCGGGCCATCCGGCGGCACATGCAACTCATCGAGCGGATCATGGGTGTGCTGCTCGTCGCCGCCGGCGTTGCCTTCCTGACTGGTTCCATGCAGGTGATGGCCTATTGGCTGCTCGAATTCTTTCCCGGCCTCGCAACGATCGGCTGACTTTGCTATGACTGGCCCGAGGGCAGGGCCATGGCAGACAGTCTGGAAAAACTCGAAGGCGTGCAGGCTGTCGTGTTCGATGCCTATGGCACGCTTTTCAATGTTGCCTCAGCGGTTGAGAAACTGTCGTCGGAGATCGGCGACAAGGCAGAAGCGCTTGCCGGGCTGTGGCGGCAGAAGCAGCTGGAATACACTTGGCTTCGCAGCCTCATGGGCGTTCATGCAGATTTCTGGCAGGTGACACGGGAGGCGCTGGATTTTGCGCTGGCCGAGAATGCAATCGATGACGCAGGCCTCGCCGACGAGCTGATGACCCTCTACCTGAAGCTTGATCCCTACAGCGATGTCGCGGCGTCGATTGTCGAGCTGCGGCAGAAGAGCAAGCGCCTGGCGATCCTTTCCAACGGCAGTCCGTCGATGCTCGAGGCGCTGATACGGCACGCGGGAATCGACAAGCAGTTCGAGCAGGTCCTTTCGGTGGAGGAGGTTGGCATCTACAAGCCGAGCCGGCGGGTCTATCGCCTTGCCTTGCAGAAACTGCACCTGCAGGACGCGCCGTCGGTGTGCTTTGTCTCGGCCAACACCTGGGACGCGCAGGCGGCGGCGCAATTCGGCTTCCAGGTGGTGCGGATCGCGAGGACGCCGAAGCGCGACGACAACATTCCGGGAAAACCGGCGCGAATGATTGCCAGTCTTGCCGAGCTGCCGAGGCTTCTTTGAAAGGCTAAGCCGTGCGTCGTTCGTAGTGAACCTGGGTGCGGTTCCTGGCATGGGCGCGGACGGCGTCCCCGAAGGCGTCAAAGAGCTTCACGGAATCCGGGTTCTTCGCAGCATTGTATTCCGGATGCCACTGGGTGCCAAAGGCGAAGGCGCGCGCGCCCTTTACCGAGACAGCTTCGATTATGCCATCGGGTGCCGTGGCCTCGACGTTAAGTCCGTCGCCAAGCTTCTTGACACCCTGGCGATGGATGGAATTGACCATGGTCTCGCGCTTGCCCAGCATGTGCTCAAGAAGGCCGCCCTTGGTGATGGCAACCGCGTGACTCGGCGCATAGCGGACGTTGACATCGGGTGATTTCGCAGCGCGATGATCGAGCCTGCCCTCGCCACGCTGCAATTCTGTCTCGAGCGTACCGCCCATCACCACATTCAGTTCCTGGAAGCCACGGCAAATGCAGAAAAGCGGAATGCCGCGCGCAACGACAGCCTTGATGAGTTTCAGGGTGATTGCATCACGGTTGTGGTCATAGGGTTCGTGGTCGGCGGTTGGCGTCTCGCCATAGTGCGGCGGATGCACATTGGAAACTGCACCAGTCATCAGCAGGCCATCGAAATGATCGAGAAGGCCGTCAATGTTGCTGACATCGATCAGGCTCGGGATCATGACAGGCTCGACATTTGCCACGTCCGTCAGGGCGCGGACATATTTGTCGCCCAAGGAATGGAACAGGAAGCCGTCCTTTTCATAGGTGTCGGCGGGAAGGCCAACGAGGGGCCGGGTCTTGCGCATGTGCTTAAAAGATACCTGTGGTTGCGAAGCGCCAGAATAGACCAGCACACAGGCCAAGTGCCAGCGTTTTGAGAATGCCTGATTTGCCAAAAAGCAGGGCGGCCGAGGTCAGGATGGTTAAGCCCAGGGCGGCGGCATCGAGGGTGGCGAGGTCCGGCCACCAAACGGGAAAGAGGCCGTTGAGGCGGGTCACTTTCGCAAAGACCACATGAAGCGCGAACCAGAGCGACAGATTGAGGATGACACC
>CAZUKI010000317.1:0-2291 GCA_964620785.1 uncultured Aestuariivirga sp. | reverse complement strand
GAAACCTAACTGCCCTTGCGCAGGCGTTCAAGCAACTTGCGCGATGGCTTGCCATCAAGCGGTAGGCCCGCCTTGCGCTGGAAGGCGATCACGGCTTCATAGGTGCGCGCCCCGAAACGCCCATCCGCACCGCCAGTCTCAAATCCCATCGCTGAAAGGCGCTTCTGCACCTCGACACGTTGCTCAAACGAGAGGTCAAAGCTGGTGTCTGGCCACGAAGCCCTGATCGGCCCCCCGCCCCGAATGCGGTCCGCGAGATGGCCCACAGCCAGCGCATAGGAGTGCGAGAAGTTATAGTCCATGATCGCCAGGAAGTTCTTCGTGACGAGGAAGGCAGGGCCATCAATGCCCTGCGGAATCATGACAAACGCCTCAGCGTTGGGCGATGCAAACTTGCCGCCTGCCGCCGGCGCAATGCCGAGTTTGCTCCACTGCGCAAAGCTCTTCCAGGTTTTGCGTCCGATGAGTGCACGATTGAAACCTTCTGGCAGCATCACCTCGACGCCCCACGGACGGTCAGATTGCCAGCCGGCCTTGGCCAGATAGTTTGCCGTCGACGCGAGAGCATCCTCGTAAGATCCCCAGATGTCCTTCTTGCCGTCACCCGTCCAATCGACCGCATAGGAAATATAGGACGTCGGGATGAACTGCGTATGCCCCATGGCTGCGGCCCAGGAGCCCGTGAAATTTCCCGGCTTGCGGATACCGCGCTGCAGGATCTTGAATGCGGCGATGAGCTGGCCACGCGCATAATCGCGCTTGCGCCCCGCATACATGAGTGTTGCGAGCGAGCGCATGACACCCATGGAACCGAGATCCTTGCCGAAATTCGACTCCATGCCCCAGATCCCAAGCAGGATGTGGCGGTCCACGCCATACTTCGCCTCAATGGCCTTGAGCAGTGACGCCAGTTCCGCCTTCTTGGTCTTGCCGGTCTCGATACGGATATCGGTCACCGCCTTGGCAAGATATTCGGAGGTTGTCGAAGTGAATTCCGGTTGCACCTTGGCCAGCTTCAGCACCGCGGCATCAGGCTCCGTGACGCCGGCAAACGCAGCATCAAAGAGATCGCGCGAAATTCCGGCCGCCTTGACCTGCGGCCACAGGCCCTGGACAAAGGCTTCGAATTTGGCGTCTGCCCCGGCCGGTGTTGTCATGGCCACAACTCCGGCCAGCAGTGCTGCCACGGCAATGCGCATGCGCCGTCACTCCTTCAAAAGGGCACCGATTCGGTCACCCGCAGCGAAACTATCGCAGTCGAGCAGACTTACAAAATACGGCTATTTTGGAGCCAATCAGGCTGCATTGCGCTGCTGCAAATGGCGCTCCCAGGCCAATGCAGACGAGACAATGGCATCAAGGTCGTCATGCCGCGGAACCCAGCCAAGGAGCGACTTGGCCTTGTCCGGATTGGCCACCAACTGCGCCGGGTCACCGTCCCGCCGCGGCACGATTCTCACTGGCAGTTTTGTGCCGTGCGCCCGTTCCACCGCCTTGACCACATCCAGGACCGAATAGCCGCGGCCATAGCCGCAGTTGAAAACACCGGACTGGCCGCCGTTGGTGAGGTACTCAAGTGCCTTCATATGGCCAGCAATGAGATCTGTGACATGGATATAGTCACGGATGCAGGTGCCGTCTGGCGTGTCATAGTCGTCACCGAATATCTCGAGTTCCTTGCGCTGGCCAAGCGCCACCTGGTTTGCCACCTTGATGAGATGCGTGGCACGCTGCGTCGATTGCCCGCTTCTTCCGCCGGGATCGGCGCCGGCCACGTTGAAATAACGCAGTGCCGCATAGTTGAGTCCGTAGGCCGCCTCGCAGTCACGCAACATGAGTTCCGTCATCAATTTCGAGGTGCCGTAAGGCGAGATCGGCTTGAGCTCCGCCGTCTCGTCAATGGGCAACCGGTCTGGATTTCCATAGACGGCCGCCGTCGATGAAAAAATGAAACGCGGGACCTTCGCCTTCACTGCACATTCCATCAGGGCGCGCGATTTCACAGTGTTGTTGAGGTAGTAACTGAGCGGATCGGCGACGGAGTCGGGAACGACGATCGAACCCGAAAAATGGACGACGGCATCGACCTGGTGCTCAACCATCGCTTTGAGGACAAGCGCCTCGTCACCGATATCCCCGCGCACCAATGTGGCCTTGGGAGAGATGCACCAGGCAAGACCCGTGGAGAGATTGTCTATGACAACCGTGTCGATGCCCGCATCCGTCAGCGCCAGCACCATGTGGCTGCCGATGTAGCCGGCCCCGCCTGTCACCAGGACTGACATTGCTTT
>CAZUKI010000316.1:0-2334 GCA_964620785.1 uncultured Aestuariivirga sp. | reverse complement strand
CGCCGGTCCGGCACCCGCAGGTGCGCGACTACTTCGAAGGTTATGACCAGAAGCAGGGCTGCTATCGCCCGCGGGGCGGCGTGGCCCACTAGTCCCTATTCGACCGTCACCGACTTTGCGAGATTGCGAGGCTGGTCCACGTCGGTCCCCATGACCACGGCTGCGTGATAGGCTAGGAGTTGCACCGGTAGGGCATAGACCAGTGGATCGATGAAAGGATGCACGGTCGGCATCGGAACGGTGCGGAAGGTCTTGGCGGCGTTGTGCCTTGCGCCTTCGCTGTCGGTTATCAGGACGATCTTTCCGCCGCGCGCCGCTACCTCCTCCATGTTTGAAATCGACTTCTCATAGAGGTCGTCGCGCGGGGCCAGCACCAGCACCGGAACATTCTCATCGATAAGGGCAATGGGGCCGTGCTTCAGTTCACCCGAGGCATAGCCCTCGGCATGGATGTAGGAAATCTCCTTGAGCTTGAGCGCACCTTCCAGCGCGATCGGAAACATGATGCCGCGTCCGAGGAACAGCACGTCGCGGGCTCCGGCCACTTCCCGGGCCACCTCGGCAATATGCTTTTCGTGTTTCAACACCTCTGCCATGTGGCGCGGTGCTTCCTGCAGGGCCTTGACCAGTTCGCGCTCACGCTCCGGCGGCAACAACCCGCGCTGCTTGGCGGCGACCAGCACGAGGGCCGCGAGTGCCGCAAGCTGGCAGGTGAAGGCTTTGGTAGAGGCGACGCCGATCTCGGGTCCGGCATAGGTGCGCAGCACCATCTCGGACTCGCGCGCAATGGTCGATTCCGGCACGTTGACGATGGCCAGCGTGTGCTGGCCTTGCGACTTTGAATAACGCAGCGCGGCGAGTGTGTCTGCGGTTTCACCCGACTGCGAGACAACGATGGCAAGGCCGTTTTTCGCCAACGGCGCTTCGCGGTAGCGGAACTCGGAGGCAATATCGACGTCGCAGGGAAGCCTGGCGATGCGCTCGAACCAGTATTTCGCGGTGAGCCCGGCATAGGAAGCGGTGCCGCAGGCAGTGATCGACACGCGGTCAAGCTTGGTAAAATCAAATGCCATCTTCTCGGGCACGCGCACCGCTTGTGCTGCGAAGTCGATATATTCGGCAAGCGTGTGGCCGACCACTTCCGGCTGTTCGGCGATCTCCTTGGCCATGTAGTGGCGGTGGTTGCCCTTGTCGACCAGCATCGAGGACGCCTGGCTGAAGCTCATGGGCCGGGTCACCGGATTGTTGTCGGCGTCGTAGATCTTGACCGATGAGCGTGTGACCACAACCCAGTCGCCATCTTCGAGGTAGGTCACCTTGTTGGTGAACGGCGACAAGGCAATGGCATCGGAACCCAGGTAGTTTTCGCCGTCGCCATGGCCCACCGCCAGCGGGCTTCCCTGCCTCGCCCCGACCAGAAGGTCTTCCTGTCCCTTGAACAGGATGGCAAAGGCAAAGGCACCGCGCAGGCGCGGCAACACTGTTTTCACGGCCTCGACGGGTGACTTTCCCTTGGCCCGCTCCACCGCGAGCAGATGGGCCACAACTTCGGTGTCTGTCTGGGTCTCGAACTTGACGTTCTCGGCCAGCAGTTCTTCCTTCAACTCGCGGAAGTTCTCGATGATGCCGTTATGGACGATCACCACATCTCCGGCAGTGTGGGGGTGGGCGTTGTCTTCGTTGGCAATGCCGTGGGTCGCCCAGCGTGTGTGGCCGATTCCGGTCAGGCCCTTCATGGGTTCGCGGGCGAGCTTGTCCTTGAGGTTCTGGAGTTTTCCCGGCGCCCGGCTGCGAACAATTTTTCCATCGTCGAGTGTAGCGACTCCAGCGGAGTCATAGCCACGGTATTCGAGGCGCCGCAGGGCTTCGACAATGTTGATAGCCACCGGCTCTTTGCCCAGAATGCCAACAATTCCGCACATGCTTGCGTTTCTCCCGAATTCCTGGACTAGCTTGTCTTTGCCTGCTTCTTGGCCGCCTTGATGGCGCGATAGCGCTTTGCCCATCCTGCCTTCTGGGTCAGGGGTGCGCGGGTCATCGCCAGGGCATCGGCCGGAACGTCAGTGGTAATCACGCTGCCCGCCGCGATGTTGGCCCCCGCCCCCACCGAAACGGGCGCGACGAGTGCCGTGTTCGAACCCACGAAGACATTTTCGCCGATCGTCGTCTGATGTTTCTCATAGCCGTCGTAGTTGCAGGTGATCGTGCCGGCACCAATGTTGGAACCTGCCCCCACTTCGGCGTCACCGATATAGGTCAGGTGGTTCGCCTTGGCGCCTTTGCCCAGCTTTGCCTTCTTGATCTCGACGTAGTTTCCGACATGGGCGTTCTCGC
>CAZUKI010000315.1:0-2339 GCA_964620785.1 uncultured Aestuariivirga sp. | reverse complement strand
TTCCTTCAAACTCGTTGTATGAACGGAAAAACCGTGCCGCGTCTGCATCGACTGGCCGCCGCTGAACATCCTCGGGTGAGCCCTGCTGCACGATCGATCCCCGCCGCATCAGGTAGATCCAGTCTGCAAACTCAATGGCCTCGCCGGGATCATGGGTGACAAGCAGTGCCGTCGCTCTCGTTTCACGCAAGATCGAGAGCGTGTCGTTGCGGATAGACTCCCGGAGGCGCTGGTCGAGACTTGAAAACGGCTCGTCCATCAGGATGACTTGCGGCCGTGGAACAATGGTGCGCGCCAGGGCAACACGCTGCTGCTCACCACCCGACAGCATGACCGGATAGCTGTTCGCCAAAGCCAGGAGCCCCACCCGTTCCAGCGCCGCCATGGCAACGCGCCGGGCCTCGCTGCGCCCAAGGGCCGTCAGCCCGAAGGCAACATTGTCCAATGCCGTCATGTGCGGGAAGAGCGCAAAATCCTGGAACATGAGGCCGACGCTGCGCTTCTCCGGGGGCACAAAATGCGCGGGACCTGCAACCTCCTGCCCATCGAGCAGAATGCGGCCCTGTGCCGGCTTGAGCACGCCGGCAGCCAGTTTCAGCAGCGTGGACTTGCCACAGCCTGATGGCCCCAGCAGGCAGGCAATGCGGCCCGCCTTGAGCGCCAGCGTGATGCCATTCAGGATCTGCTTGCCGCGAACCGCAAAGGACACGTTCTCGAAATTGAGATTGCCGGCAAACACCGGCCCGGCACGGCCACGCCACTGCGCCTCCTGCCCATGACTCTGGACAAGAGTCCTCTGGCCTTGTTCGTCACTGCTCATGGGGCGCCGCTTACACCAACACGACTGGCTTTGGAAATGCAGCCTCTAGGCCGCGGCCGAGGTGACGCGGTTGCGGCCGTCGCGCTTGGCCTGGTAGAGCGCGGTGTCCGCCCGCTTGAGCAATCGTTCAAGCGTATCCTCGGCCCCTTCCAGTGTTGAAAGGCCTATTGACACCGTGACCGGCAGCAATTGCTTGCCGCCGACCGCGAAGGACTTCGAGGCAATGGCCTTGCGCAGGCGCTCGGCAATGAGTTGCGCCACATCCGCCGTTGTATTGGGCAGGACGAGGATGAACTCCTCGCCACCGGTCCGGCAGCACAGGTCAACGCTGCGGGTATTGGCACGCAGCCTGTTGCCGAGTTCCTGCAACACCTTGTCGCCGATGTCATGGCCATGCGTGTCGTTGATGGCCTTGAAGTGATCCACGTCAACGGCGGCCACCGACAGCGATTTGCCGCGATTGGCGTAGTGCTCGATCATGTTCGAGAGATGGGTTTCCAGATAGCGCCGGTTGTAGAGCCCGGTCAGCGGATCGGTGATCGCCATCTCGATCGACGCCTTCACCGAATGGCGAAGCCGTTCGGTATAGCGCCAGCGGCGAATCTGCGTGGTGACGCGCGCCACGATCTCTTGCTTGTCCACGGGCCTGACCAGATAATCGTTGACACCCATGTCAAGAGCCCTGAGCAGGCTGGAATTGTCATCGGCATCGACAATGGTGAGGATCGGAGTCTGACGCGTCGCCTCCTGCGTCTTCATTTGCGAACAGAGCCGCAAGCCGTCGTAATAGTCGCGATCAAAACTGACGATCACCAGTTCGAAGGGGTTCACGGAGTCCTGCGCCGCTTCGAGTGCGGCCGAAAGATCCCTGACATGCGTCACGTCATGCTTGCCATCGAGACAGGAAATGACACGCTTTGCAGATGCCGTGCGCGGATCGACCAGCAGCACGCGGCCCGGCCTGCCGGAATTTGTGTCATTGATGGCAGAACCCGGATTTCCACCCGATTCAGAACGGATGCGCAGTTCGTCCGTCAGCATCTTCAGCCGCACCAGGCTCTTGATGCGGCAGAACAGCGAAATGTCATTGACCGGCTTGGTCAGGAAATCGTCTGCACCGGCCTCAAGCCCGCGGGCCCGGTCGTCCGGCTGGTCGAGGGCCGTCACCATCACCACCGGAATATGATGCGTGGCAGGGTCGGCCTTGATGCGCTTGCACACTTCGATGCCGTCGATACCTGGCATCATGATGTCGAGCAGCACGATGTCGGGCTTGACCCTTTGCACAGCCTCAAGCGCATCGAGACCATTGAGCGCCGTGACGACTTCAAAATATTCCGCGGTCAGCTTCGCTTCGAGAAGCCGCACATTGGCGAGAATGTCGTCAACGACGAGGACGCGGGCAGTCATTGCTTGTCCTTGAGGAAACCTTCCACAGTCTGCAGGAAGCTCATCACCGCGATCGGCTTCGAGATGTAGGCCTCGCAGCCACCCTCCCGGATCTTCTGTTCATCGCCCT
>CAZUKI010000314.1:0-2345 GCA_964620785.1 uncultured Aestuariivirga sp. | reverse complement strand
CAGCCGGCGGCAATCAATGGTGCAGTCGCAAAGCCGATTTCGTCGGCGCCGAGCAGTGCTGCAATAAGCACGTCGCGTCCCGAGCGGATGCCGCCGTCAGCCTGCACGGAGATGCGGCCGCGCAGGTCATTGGTAACCAGCGTCTGCTGCGTTTCGGCAAGGCCGATCTCCCAGGGAGAGCCAGCGTGCTTGATGGAAGTGAGGGGCGAAGCGCCGGTGCCACCTTCGTAACCCGATATGGTGACATGGTCGGCATGGGCCTTGGAGACGCCCGCGGCGACTGTGCCGACGCCCACTTCCGAGACGAGCTTGACCGAAACCAGGCCTGCCGGATTGACGTTCTTCAGGTCGAAGATGAGCTGGGCGAGGTCCTCGATCGAGTAGATGTCGTGGTGCGGCGGTGGCGAAATGAGGCCAACACCCGGCGTCGAATGGCGGACCTTGGCGATTACCGAGTCAACCTTGTGACCGGGAAGCTGGCCGCCCTCACCGGGCTTGGCGCCCTGCGCCATCTTGATCTGCATCATGTCGGAGTTGACAAGATATTCAGCCGTCACGCCAAAGCGTCCGGAAGCCACCTGCTTGATTGCGGAGCGCATGGAATCACCGTTGGGCAGTGGTTTGAAGCGGTCGGACTCCTCGCCACCTTCGCCTGTGTTGGACTTGCCGCCGATGCGGTTCATGGCGATGGCAAGCGTCGTGTGGGCTTCCCGGCTGATGGAGCCGAAGGACATGGCACCCGTTGAGAAACGCCTGACGATGTCCTTGGCCGGTTCGACCTCCTCGATGGCCACGGGCGACTTGCCCATCTCCTCCGCGCTCCTGATACGGAAGAGGCCGCGCAGGGTCTTCAGCTTTTCGTTTTGCTCGTTGATGAGCTTTGCATATTCGCGATACTTGTCGCGTGAGTTGCCGCGCACGGCATGCTGCAGTGTCGAGACGGTTTCTGAGGTCCAGACATGAGTCTCGCCACGGATGCGCTGGGCATAATCGCCGCCAACGTCAAGCTGCGAGGCCAGAACCGGGTTGAGGCCAAAGGCGCCGGCATGGCGGGTGAAGGTTTCTTCCGCCACCTGCTCAAGGCCGATGCCTTCCACGGTCGTCGCAGTGCCCGTGAAATACTTCTTCACGAAATCCGAAGAGAGGCCAACAGCGTCGAAAATCTGGGCGCCGCAATAGGATTGATAGGTCGAGATGCCCATCTTGGACATGACCTTGAGAATGCCCTTGTCGATTGCCTTGATGTAGCGCTTCACGGCCTCATAGGCAGAAACCTTCTCATCGAGCGCCGGCAGCATAGCTTCCATGGTCTCGAAGGCGAGATAGGGATTGATGGCCTCCGCGCCATAGCCTGCCAGGGCGCAGAACTGATGGATTTCGCGCGGCTCGCCCGATTCCACCACGAGGCCCACGGAGGTGCGAAGGCCCTTGCGGATCAGGTGGTGATGGGTGGCCGAGCAGGCGAGCAGGGCTGGTATGGGCACACGTTCTGCGGAAACGGCGCGATCGGAGAGGATGATGATGTTGTAGCCGTCGCGAACCGCGCGCTCGGCCTGGGCGCAGACCGCGTCGAGGGCTGCCTCCATGTAGTCGGCGCCATTGGCAACATCATAGGTGACATCGATGGTGACGGTGCGGAACGGGTTGTCGCGCACGTCGCCGATGTTCCTGATGCGCTCCAGTTCTTCATTGGTCAGAATGGGCTGGGCCACTTCAAGGCGCATGTGCCGCGAAGTGCCCTTGAGGTCGAGAAGGTTTGGCCTTGGCCCGATGAAGGATACCAGGGACATCACCAGCTCTTCGCGGATAGGGTCGATCGGTGGGTTCGTCACCTGGGCGAAGTTCTGCTTGAAGTATGTATCGAGCAGCTTGGGACGGTCGGAGAGTGCGGAGACCGGCGTGTCATTGCCCATGCTCCCCACGGCCTCCTGGCCGGTTGACGCCATGGGCGCCATGAGGATCTTCAGGTCCTCCTGGGTGTAGCCAAAGGCCTGCTGGCGGTCGAGCAGCGGGGTCGTGAGCTTAGGCCGGGCGGTCTTGGCCTTCGGCAGGTCGCGGAGCACGACCTGTGTCTTCTTCAGCCAGTCCTTGTAGGGATGCTGGGTGGAAAGCTGCTTCTTCAATTCATCATCGGAAATGATGCGCTTCTGCTCAAGATCGATGAGCAGCATCTTTCCAGGCTGCAGGCGCCACTTGTGGGTAATCTTCTCCTCGGGAAACTGCAGGCAGCCCATTTCCGAGGCGAGCATGACAAAGCCATCGTCAGTCGTGAGATAACGCGAGGGCCGCAGGCCGTTGCGGTCGAGCGTGGCGCCGATCACCTTGCCATCGGTGAAGACCATGGC
>CAZUKI010000313.1:1185-2377 GCA_964620785.1 uncultured Aestuariivirga sp. | reverse complement strand
TGTTGCGCTCCATGAACGTCACCGTGATCCCGCTTCAGGCCTATGAGTTGCTGGGCTCCAGCCAGCGCGTGAGTATTCTTGCAACGTCAGTTTCCCTGGCCGTTCTCGTCACCACGCTGCTGCTGCCGTGGGTGTTCCGCGGCGTGCGCCGGCGCTGGGTCTATTCGCTAGGCGTTGCCATGGTGATGGTGGCAGCGGTCCTGTTTGCCGCTCACACGGTTGCTGGGCAGGCTGCGGGTTCGTACCTCCGCAACACCGGCGCGGCCGTCTTGAGCGTGGCACTTTCGCTCTACATCATGGATCACATTCCCCGGACCCATCTGACGTGGAGCGAACCGCTGCGCCTTGCATCGTCCACAGTTTCATGGACCATCGGTCCGGCAACGGGGGCCTGGGTCTTTACCCATTACGGTCCATTCTGGGCGCAGATGACGGTGCTTGCCGTCGGCGTTTTCCTCTTGATCGGCTTCTGGATTGCGCGCCTGGTGGATCCGGCAACGCTTCCATCGGGAACACTTTCGGGTTTTAACCCGCTGTCCAACGCGCTGAAGTTCATTTCGCAACCACGACTGCGCCTCGCTTGGTCCATCGCCTTCGCGCGGTCCTGCTTCTGGTCGGGAATGTTCATCTACAGTCCCTTGTTTTTCGTTGAGGGCGGCTTCTCGAAAACGGCAGCCGGTGTTTTGCTTTCAGGGAGCCAGGTGGCGCTTCCCGCTTCACTGCTCTTTGGCCGGATCGCCGCGGTGAAGGGTGTACGCTGGGTCGTCTCGCTTTGTTTTTCTGCAATGTCGCTTCTGTGCTTCTCGGCCGGCATGTTTGGCGAGAATAGGATTGAGCTGGCGGCAACGGCATTGCTACTAGCGTCCTTCTTTTCAACGGGTCTTGATGGGGTGGGGGGCATCCCGTTCCTGCGCGCCGTGCGCCCGCGGCAGCGCCGGGAAATGACATCGGTCTATCGCACATACATCGAATGCGCTGACCTTCTGCCCGGGTTCATCTTCATGGGCCTGCTGCTCTTCCTGCCGACCGGCTTTGTATTCATTGTCCTCAGCGGATTGTTGCTTTTCATGGCGATTCTGGTGTGGAAATACCTGCCAAAATCCATGTAGCTGGCACTCATTCTGGAGAAGCCAATGGCTAAGCCCACCCTGATCGTCGGCAATCGCAACTATTCGTCCTGGTCACTCAGGCC
>CAZUKI010000313.1:0-1085 GCA_964620785.1 uncultured Aestuariivirga sp. | reverse complement strand
GACCAGTGTCCCGTGAACCTCAGGCGCAAGCCGAAGCTTCCTGCCGGCGGCATTTCAGAGGCGGTTGCGCGAGACATTGAGCGTATCGAGGCCATCTGGCGCCAGTGCCGCAAAGCCCACGGCAAGGGCGGACCTTTCCTCTTTGGCAAGTTCACGGGCGCCGACGCGATGTATGCGCCTGTCGCCAGCCGCATCGACACTTATGCAATCCCGGTCTCCAGGGCATCCCGCACCTATGTCGATGCCATTCTTTCGACGCCCGCCTACCAGCAGTGGAAGAAGGAAGCGGCCAAGGAGACCTGGACCATCGACGTTGACGAGGTGGACTGAATTTCCATCCGGAATGACAACGCGCCACCATCCAACAAGGCGCGTCGACTGCAGGCTACCTATGAGCCAGCGTCACTGTCCCGCCGGCATTCCGCGTGATGCGGCCCGCGACTTCTAGTTCGAGGAGACAAGCCGCCAGGACTTGAGGTTCCATGCCCGCCTCGCGCGCCAGGTCATCGACATGGATGGGTGCATAGGACAGAAGCGCGAGAATTCGGTCCCTGTCCGCGTCACTGGCCTCCACGGGTGTTAACTCAAGCTGCTCTGGCTCGCGGAGGCTGGCCGACATACTACGGCCCGGTGAACGCAGCGCCTCCAGCACATCATCCACTGACATGAGAAGGGAAGCACCGTCCCGGATGAGCTTGTTGGCACCCTCGCAACGCGGATCGAGCGGTGAACCCGGTACTGCAAAGACGTCACGGCCCTGTTCGGCAGCCATGCGCGCCGTGATGAGAGATCCGGACCGCATTGCCGCCTCGACCACGATCACCACACGCGACAGCCCGGAAATGATCCTGTTCCGGCGGGGGAAGTGTTTTTCCTTCGGGACACTGCCCATCGGCATTTCGCTGACCAACAAATGTTCCCTGGCGATCTGCCGCTGCAAAGCCTCATTCTCCGGCGGATAGAAGTGATCGATGCCACCTGCCACAACGGCGGCGGTCTGGCTCGTCAATGCCGCTTCATGGGCAGCCGTATCAATGCCGCGTGCAAGGCCTGAGACGATCAGGTAGCCGGCTTTGCCGAGTTGT
>CAZUKI010000312.1:0-2390 GCA_964620785.1 uncultured Aestuariivirga sp. | reverse complement strand
GCCCTGATGGCCATGCGCCATGCCGACGAGGCGGTGATCGTCACCAATCCGGAAGTCTCGTCAGTGCGCGACTCGGACCGCATCATCGGGCTGCTCGATTCCAAGACGGAAGTCGCCGAGAAGGGCGGCCGTGTGCAGAAGCACCTGTTGATCACGCGCTATGATGAAAGCCGCGCCGGCCGTGGCGACATGATGAAGATCGATGACGTGCTCGATATCCTGCTGGTGCCATTGCTTGGTGTCATTCCGGAAAGCGACCAGGTGCTGCGGGCTTCAAACCTGGGCCAACCCGTCACCATGGCAAGCCCGCTGTCGGCGCCGTCACGCGCCTACAATGATGCCGCCCGCCGCATGATGGGCGAGAACGTCACCATGAATGTGCCGCGTGAACGCCACAAGCTGATCGCGAGGATCTTCGGAGGGAGGGCGGCATGAGCCTGTTTTCGCGCTGGTTCGGCTCCCGCCCGCCGGAGCAGACGACGGCGCCCGTCGCCCGTGAAAGGCTGCAGGTCCTGCTTGCCCATGAGCGCCGCAAGCCCGGTGAAGCCAATCTTCTCGGTCTCATCAAGGACGATATCCTTGCCGCCATCGCGCGGCATGTGTCCGTGGAGCCGGAGGACGTAAAGGTGAAGGTGGATCGCCGCAAGAGCGTCTCGACCATGCGGATCTCGCTCGACCTGCCGGGTTGAACGCGAAGTTCCGCACATACGGCTTGGCACCGGCATGGAATAGCTATATAAAGAGTTCTTTATATAGTTTGAGGACCTGCAGATGCCCCGCCAAACCTTCACCGAAGCGCTTGCCACGCGCCCCTGGCTTCTTGCCGATGGGGCGACGGGGACCAACTATTTCCAGATGGGCCTCGTCTCCGGCGATGCGCCGGAAATGTGGAACTTCGAGCATCCGGAACGGGTGCGGTCGCTGCATCGCCGCTTCATCGAGGCGGGGGCCGACATTGTTCTCACCAACACCTTTGGTGGCAATCGTCATCGCCTGAAGCTGCACAATGCCCAGGACCGGGTGCGCGAAGTCAACATCGCTGCCGCGAAGAACGCCCGCGCCGAAGCCGATGCTGCGGGGCGCGTTGTTTATGTCGGCGGCTCCATGGGCCCCACCGGCGAAATCTTCATGCCGGTCGGCACCCTTCCCCATGAGGAGGGTGTTGCTGCCTTCGCCGAACAGGCCCAGGCCCTGAAGGAAGGTGGCGTCGATGTCCTGTGGATAGAGACCATGTCTTCGGAAGAGGAACTGCGCGCTGCCGTGGAAGGCGCATCGCAGGCCGGACTGCCGATTGTCACGACCATGAGCTTTGACACCAACGGCCGCACCATGATGGGCATCACACCGAAGGCCTTCGGAGCGTTGACGGCCTCGCTGCATCATCAGCCTTGTGCCATTGGCGCCAACTGCGGCGTTGGCGCATCCGAACTTGTTGCAACGGTCATGGGCATCACCGCGGCGCGGCCCGACGCGCATGTGGTCGCCAAGGGCAATTGCGGTATCCCGCAATATGTCGATGGCAAGATCCATTACACCGGAACGCCAGACCTGATGGCCGACTACGCACGCATCGCCCTGGACGCCGGGGCAAAGATCATCGGCGGCTGCTGCGGCACTTCACCGGAGCATCTGGCAGCCATGCGCAAGTCGCTGGAAACCTACACCAGGGGCGAGCGCCCGACCATCGAGCTCGTCGAGCAGAAGCTCGGGCCTGTCTCGGAACTGGCGAAGGGCGTGGACAAGGCCGCCGAAGGTGCAGCCCGCCGCGAGCGCCGAAGGGGCTAGGCCGCGTCTGGCACTTGCGCCAGCGCCCAGTCCCTGAAGATCCTGATCTTGCGGCTGGAGGCACGCGCCGTAGCATAGGCGATGTAGTAGTTGAGCCCGGAACTTGCCTCGATGTCGAAAAGCTGGACGAGGAGGCCCTGTGCCAGTTCCTGCCGGATGAATTCGGGCGTTGCCAGCGAGATGCCCTGGCCGGCCAAGGTCATCTGCGTTGTCATTTGCTGGGTGTCCACATCGACACCGGGGCGCCGAATCTGCATGGGGCCTTTGTAGCCCGCCGCATCAAGCCACAGCTTCCACCAGTCATCGGTCGGCGCGATCAGCACATGGTCGAGCACGTCTTCGGGGCGCCGCGGCCGGCCCTCGCGCGCCAGGTAGGCGGGGCTCGCGACACAGACGAACATCTGTCCCATCAGGCGGTGGCTGGTGACGCCGGGCCAGTTTCCGCGCCCTGAGCGGATAGCGACATCGACACTGCCGCCAACAAGGTCCGCAAGAGCGTTTGAAAGCTCAAGCCTAACCGCAAGCTCCGGGTGCTGCATCTGCAACGTGCCGAGACGCGGCGCCAGCCAGGAGCTGGCAATCGTCTGCATGGTGGAAATGACCAG
>CAZUKI010000311.1:0-2403 GCA_964620785.1 uncultured Aestuariivirga sp. | reverse complement strand
TGGACTTTGCCCGCCGCGCGGCAGAGCTGGATCAGTCCGGCGAGGCACCAGCGGCCAACGTCGCGGCGCTGCATGAAGCCGGCTTGCTGCGGCTGGTCATCCCTCGTCATTCCGGTGGCCTCGGCTTCGGACTTCAGCAGGCCGTCAGGATCGTCGGCCAGATCAGCCAGGGCGAGCCGGCGACAGGGCTTATCCTGGCGATGCACTACCTGCAGCACGGTACCTTCTCCGAAGCACAATATTCTGCGGACGTTCTTGCCAGGGTGAGGCAGGATGCCCTGCGTGGGCCAGCGCTTGTGAATGCATTGCGCGTCGAGCCTTAACTTGGAACCCCGGTGCGCGGCGGAATACCCGCGACACGCATCACGCGGGTGGCCAACGGCTGGCGCCTGAACGGGCGCAAGATTTTCTCAACGGGCATACCACTGCTGAAGTGGCTGGCCGTCTGGGTTGCAACGGACGAGGAAACACCCCGTATCGGGACGGTTCTCATTCCACATCCGGCGGCCGGCATCAGTATCGAGAAGTCATGGAACCAGCTGGGCATGAGGGCAACCGTAAGCCATGATGTTGTTTTCTCGAACGTTGTTGTCAGAGAGGAAGAAGTCAGCAAACTCAAGTCCCATGCTGAAGCTGGTGTCCGGGATGAGCGTGTAGCCGCCTGGAGCGCCCTTCTGGTTTCTGCGGTCTATGACGGCATCGCACGGGCCGCACGATTGTGGTTCCTGCAATTCATCGGGGAGCGGAAACCTGCGAATCTTCAGGCGGCGCTTTCTACGCTACCCAGGTTTCAGGAAATCACCGGCAAGATCGAGACCCTGCTCAGCGTGAATGCGCGGCTTCTCGAGTCGGCATCTGTTGCCGCAGACGGCAGGCAGGCACTGCCGGTCATTGAAAGCGGCATCGTAAAGATGACTGTCACAGAAAATGCCATCGAGGCGGTCGAATTGATGTTGAGCGCAACTGGCAATCCCGGACTTTCCCGGTCAAATCCTCTGGAGCGGCATTACCGAGACGTACTTTGCGGCCGCGTTCATACACCTCAGGCAGATTCGGTGCTTGTCCAGGCGGGACTTGCCGCCATCAACGCAGTTGGGAGTAGAAGCAATGTCAGTTGAATTCATCGGGTTCGTGGGTGCGCGCGAAGCATCTGAATCCATTGCCCCCCGCGATGGCGCCCTGAATGTTGACTATGTTGAAACGTCTGCAAAGGCCCATGAGGCGAGTGGCTTCGACAGGGTTCTCGTGGCGTTTCATTCAACAACACCAGACAGCCTGCTGATCTCCCAGCAAATCGCTTCTGTGACGCGCAAGCTGAAATTGATGGTTGCCCATCGGCCTGGATTTCAATCTCCGACGGTCACGGCCCGGCAGTTTGCGACCTTGGATCATCTCACACACGGGCGGGCAGGAATACACATCATCACGGGTGGCGACGACGTTGAGCTGAGACAGGATGGTGATTTTCTCACCAAGGATGAACGTTACACGCGCACCGATGAATACCTGGAGATTGTACGGAAGACCTGGACGGAGGAGAAGCCGTTTGATTATCAAGGACAGTTCTACAGGAATTCAGCGAGCTTCAGCACGATCAAGCCGCTGCAGAAACCATCCATCCCAGTGTATTTTGGCGGGGCTTCCGACGCGGCCATCGCAGTTGCCGCAAAACATGCCGATATCTATGCGCTCTGGGGAGAAACACTTGAGCAGGTGAAGCAGCTGACGTCTCGGGTGCGGGACGAAGCCGCGAGCCATGGACGCAAGCCGCGTTTCAGTGTCTCATTCCGGCCGATCCTTGCCGAGACGGAGGAAAAGGCATGGCAGCGCGCCGCTGATGTGCTCGGACGTGCCGAGGCCTTGCTGGACAAGACCGGGTATCGCCGTCAGAGCCAACCTGTAAACGAGGGTTCGTTGAGGCTGTTGAGAGCAGCGGATCAGGGGTCGCGCCTCGACAGGCGGCTGTGGACTGATATAGCCAAACTCACCGGTGCGAAGGGTAATTCCACTGCGCTGGTGGGAACACCCGAGCAGGTCGCGGAGGCTTTCCTTGATTACTACGACTTGGGCGTTACGACTTTTCTCATTCGCGGTTTCGATCCCCTCGACGACGTCATTGATTATGGGCGCGAACTGATTCCCCTGACGCGTGACCTTGTTGCTCGGCGTAAATCATTGGAGACTGCGGCCTGACGTAGCCTGTCGTCGTTGTCCACAATTCCAAACGCGTGACAGGTAAACTCACGCTTCAAAATTCCTAAATTGAACATGGGCGGCGGCAGTTGTGATGTCCGCCGTGTGGAAGCGCGGTGGGTGGCTGCAACGGCCCCCAGAATGCTCAATCTTCAGTGGCATCGGTTTCTACGCCACACATATCCAATGGATAGCAAGAATCTCGGAGAT
>CAZUKI010000310.1:0-2433 GCA_964620785.1 uncultured Aestuariivirga sp. | reverse complement strand
CCTTCCTGATTGCCATGCTGTTCCGGCCCTTCCCTCGGGGCGCCGAACCGGCCCCGGCAGGGCAGGCGGCCTGATAGGTTTCGTTATTCCCATATAAGCATTACCAAACTGAGCGTTCGTGCCCATTGGGAAAAAATGGGGCGGGAAACGTGGATTCTCGCCAAGACTTGCTCCATGATTGCGCGAGGAGCAGCGCATGGTGGATTTGAGCATTCGGATTGATCTCGGACCCGAAGAACGGATCGGGCCGGGCAAGATCGCCTTGCTTGAAAACATTGCCGCCATGGGGTCCATTGCAGCGGGCGGCCGGGCGCTTGGCATGTCCTATCGCCGCGCCTGGGAACTTGTTGAAGAAACAAACAAAATTTTCGGCCAACCGGTTGTGACCTCCAAATCCGGCGGGCACAAGGGCGGTGGCGCCGTGCTCACGCCGTTGGGGCTTGCGCTGATTTCGCGGTTCCGCGCCGTGGAGCGTGCCGCCAAGACTGCCGCCGAAAGCCATCTCAGTGCCCTGGAAGCGGAACTCCTGAAAAAGGGCGCCGTCAAACGCTGAGCCTCCTCTTGCCCTCCCGTTTTCGTTATGCTCAAATGAAAATAACGGAGCAGATGCATGGCGGACGAAGAGGTCACGGTCGGAGCGCTTGAAGGCTGTGAGGTGAGCGGTGATGGAAATGTCATCCGCCTCGCCTTGTCGGAGAAGAACGGCGAACCATTCAAACTCTGCCTGACCCCTGACCAGGTCTGTGCCCTGGCCATGACGCTGCCGCGTCTGCTGACTGCGGCGCTCAAATCGAAATACGGCGACCCGGGCCTGCGCTTTGTCTTTCCCTTGCGAAACTACGAACTCCTGGAAGTCCCGGGCCAGCGCGACCTGCTGCTTTTGCTCAAGACCCAGGACGGTTTCGAAGTCAGCTTCTGCGTGCCGCCTGAAATGTTCCAGGACATGGCATTCATCGCCGACCAGCGAGTGCCACAACACATTCACTGAAATCATAGTCCATCGCAGTCACAACGAGGTTGTCAGATGAAAAACGCGCGCAAGTTCTACATCAACGGAAACTGGGTCGATCCGGTGACGCCGAAGACGCTCGGTGTCGTCAACCCCTCGACGGAGGAGGTATTTGAAACGATTTCCGCGGGCAGCGCCGCCGACGTGGACAAGGCGGTTGCCGCCGCTCGCGCCGCCTTTCCAACCTTCTCGACGACGACACGCGAAGAACGCCTGGCCCTTCTCGAAGCCATTCTCAGGAACTACCGCCTGCGTGCCGAGGATCTTGCCCAGGCCATTTCCGCCGAAATGGGCGCTCCCATCGACTTCGCCCGCAGCGACCAGGTTGAATCGGGCTACCAGCACCTGAAACGCATCCACAATGTCCTCAAGACCTATGAGTTCGAACATCGCAAGGGCAATGCCCTGATCGTGCGGGAACCCATCGGCGTCGTCGGCCTCATCACCCCCTGGAACTGGCCGCTCAACCAGATCACCTGCAAGGTCGGACCAGCACTGGCGGCGGGCTGCACCATGGTTCTGAAGCCGAGCGAGATAGCACCTCTCGACGCCATCATCTTTGCCGAGATCATGCATGAGGCAGGCGTTCCCGCCGGTGTCTTCAACCTGGTGAACGGTGACGGCCCGACCGTGGGTGAAGCCATGTCGCGCCACCCGGATATCGACATGATGTCCTTCACGGGTTCGACCAGGGCCGGCATCCTCGTTGCCAAGAGCGCTGCCGACACCGTGAAGCGTGTTGCGCAGGAACTGGGCGGCAAGTCCGCCAACATCCTGTTCCCGGACGTTGACTTGCAGGATGCGGTCGTCAAGGGCGTCAACAAATGCTTCGGCAACAGCGGCCAGTCCTGCAATGCGCCGACCCGCATGCTGGTGCAGAAGGAAAGGATGGCCGAGGCCGCAGCCTTTGCAAAATCCGCCGCGGAGAAATTCTCGGTCGCGGCCTCTGCCAAGCCGGGGCCTCATCTGGGCCCGGTCGTCAGCGAGGTTCAGTTCAAGAAAATCCAGGACCTGATCGAGAGCGGCATCAAGGAAGGGGCCGAACTTGTAACGGGTGGAGCAGGGCGCCCGGACGGTTTGAATCGCGGCTATTTCATCAAGCCGACGGTCTTTGCGAACGTGACGCCTGACATGCGGATTGCCAGGGAGGAAATCTTCGGGCCAGTGTTGTCACTGATGGCCTATGACAGCCTCGATGATGCCGTCGAGGAGGCGAACAACACCGTCTATGGCCTCGCTTCCTACCTGCA
The DNA here is from genome assembly GCA_964620785.1 of uncultured Aestuariivirga sp. GTDB lineage: Bacteria > Pseudomonadota > Alphaproteobacteria > Rhizobiales > Aestuariivirgaceae > Aestuariivirga. The sequence continues at coordinate 174 of CAZUKI010000310.1, read as the reverse complement.
GACCAAGGACCTCAAGAAGGGCCGCGAGGTGGCGCGCAGGATGCGTTCTGGCAACGTCTACATCAACTACCCCGCCTGGGACACCAGCCTACCGTTCGGCGGCTACAAGCAGTCCGGCAATGGCCGCGAATATGCCGAATATGGCCTTGAGGACTTCACCGAGATCAAGGGCAT
>CAZUKI010000309.1:0-2447 GCA_964620785.1 uncultured Aestuariivirga sp. | reverse complement strand
AGAATCCGGACGCCGAGAAAGTCCGGAATGCCGTGATGCTCGCCCAGGCAAAGGCTCCGCAGCTCGCCATCGATGGTGAGCTTCAGGGTGATGCGGCCCTGTCCCGTTCGGTCGCGGAACGGAAGATGAGCAGCGTGGGCAAGGTTGCGGGGAACGCCAATGTGCTGGTCTTTCCCGATCTCGACGCCGGCAACATCGCCTACAAGCTCACGCAGTATCTCGCAGGCGCCCAGGCCCTCGGTCCAGTGTTGCAGGGCTTTGCCAAGCCCGTATCGGATCTTTCACGAGGGGCAACCGTTCAGGACATCGTGGACACCGCATGCCTGCTGCTCTCCACATCGGATGAGATCTCCTAGGACGAGACAAGGCTTTTGACATCGCGAGCGATGGTCAATTCTTCATTGGCTGGAACGATATGCACGCATCCGGGCTCGATGTGGAGCCAGTTGAGCTGGCGAATGATGGAGCGCCGTACAGGTTCTGCGTGCTCACCAATGCCGCCCGTAAAGGCGATTGCGTCTAGTCCCCCAAGGACCGGAATCAGGGAGGCGGCGTGCCGTGCCGCGCTGTGGCAGTAATAGTCCACCGCCTCTCGAGCAGGGGCCTCCTTGCTCTCAAGTAATTCCCGCATGTCAGAACTGATGCCGGACAGACCAAGCAGCCCGCTCTTGCGGTACAAGAGGTCTTCCAACTGATCCAACGCCAGGTGTTCGTCGCGCAGCAGGGCAACGATCACGCCGGGGTCGATGCTGCCGGTCCGCGTTCCCATCACGAGTCCGTCGGCCGTCGAAAAGCCCATTGTCGTGGCGGCACTCTTGCCGTCAAGAATGGCGCACATGGACGATCCGGAGCCGAGATGCATCGCAAGAAGCCGTCTCGGCAGCGGCTCTCCCGTCAGCGCGGGCAGGGCGTGCACGACATGGGAATAGTTGAGACCGTGAAACCCGTAGCGGCGATAACCCTTGTCGCGATAACTGCGCGGCAGCGGCAGGCGCGTCGAAATTTCGGGCTGCGTCACATGGAATGCCGTGTCGAAACACGCAACATGGGGCAACTCGTGCAAGAGCGCGCGCGTTTCGCGAAGCACGCCAAGGCCAAAGGGCAGATGCAAGGGCGCCAGTCGCCGCAATCCATCCAGATCGTCCAGCACCTGGTCATTGACCACGAGCGGGGCAACAAATCTCTCGCCGCCATGCACGATGCGATGCCCCACGGCGGCAAGCGAGGATGGCGAATATCCCTGCCGGTCGAGGAATTCCAGCAGAAGGCCCGGCCCCTCGGAAAACCCGGTTGGCCGGGGCAGCTCCTGTCTCTTGCCTTCGAATTCGAGCGCCGGGCGATTTCCGATGCCGCTGATTTGTCCGCGCACACATTCGTCAAGGGACTCGACGTCGAACAGCGCGAACTTCAGCGAGGAAGAACCTGCATTGAGGACAAGTGTATGTTGCGCCATGGCTTCCTGATTGTACTGCTATGGATATCAATGCAAGTGAGGTCCCGCACCCAGATGCGCACGTGAGTTTGGGCCAGAAGGCCGGACCAGGGGGCATGCCGCGGGGGTGGTTTCACTCACTGCATTCTCCTGCTAGACGGTGCCGGATTTCACAATTGGGAAGCAAAATGACGTTTTCCGCCGTCATAGCCAGGCGCCAGTCAGTCCCCGTGCATGTGGCCAACGTGCAGGTCGGTGGCCTTGCACCAGTTGCCGTTCAGTCCATGACCAATACCGATACGGCTGACGCGCGGGCGACCGCGCTGCAAGTTGCCGAACTGGCCAGGGCCGGTTCGGAACTGGTTCGCATCACCGTGGACAGGGATGAAGCGGCCCAGGCGGTTCCGGAGATCAGGAGCAGGCTGCAGGTGATGGGGCTTGCCGTTCCGCTGGTCGGCGACTTCCACTACAACGGCCACCTTCTCCTGACGCGCTATCCTGAATGTGCCGCGGCCCTCGACAAGTATCGCATCAATCCGGGCAATGTGGGTTTCAGGGACAAGCAAGACCGTAACTTCAGCCAGATGATCGAGGTGGCAATCCATCACGGGAAGCCCATTCGCATTGGCGTCAACTGGGGTTCGCTCGACCAGGCACTGCTGACCCAGTTGATGGACGAGAATGCCAAGTCAGAAACCCCTGTGGATGCCCGCGCCGTCATGCATGAGGCCGTGGTTCAATCGGCTTTGCGCTCCGCCGCCAGGGCCGAGGAAATTGGCCTGCCGCGCAGCAAGATCATCCTGTCTGCCAAATGTTCCGAGGTCCAGGACCTCATTGCCGTTTACCGCGCACTGGCCGCACGCTCCGACTACGCGCTCCACCTTGGACTGACAGAGGCCGGCATGGGCTCCAAGGGCATCGTTGCCTCGACGGCGGCTCTCTCCGTTCTGCTGCAGGAAGGCATCGGCGACACGATCAGGATTTCGCTGACCCCTGAACCGGGTGGCGACCGGAC
>CAZUKI010000308.1:0-2468 GCA_964620785.1 uncultured Aestuariivirga sp. | reverse complement strand
GTGGTGGTTTCTTCCTGTGCCATGAGGGCTTCATGGCCAATCGGGCAGGCGAGGGCAAGCCCTTCGCCAACCCGGTCAGACCGGGAAGTCACCCCTTGGCATGCGCAGCTGCTCCATGAAGCGGGCCTGGAGCAGGGGGTTCTTCTTGAACTCGCCCACAAATTGCGTGGTGACCGTGGCAACGCCAGGCTTCTGCACGCCGCGCATCGACATGCAGGTGTGAACGGCCTCCAGCATCACCGCCGAACCCTTGGCGCCAAGGTGTTCGCAGATGGCATTGGCAATCTGTGCCGTCATGGTTTCCTGGGTTTGCAGGCGCTTGGCGAAGACATCAACCGTGCGGGCGATCTTGGAAAGACCGACCACGCCGCCCATCGGCAGATAAGCCACATGGGCCCGGCCGAAGAATGGCGCGATGTGATGCTCGCAATGCGAGGTGAAGGGAATGTCCTTCAGCATCACCATGTCGTCATAGCCGCCGACTTCCTCGAAAACGCGATCGAGGATATCGGCCGGATCCTGCCCGTAGCCCGAGAAATACTCACGGAAGGCTTTGGTGACGCGCCGCGGCGTGTCACGCAGACCTTCGCGGCGTGGGTCGTCGCCCGCCCACGCCAGCAGCGTGCGGACGGCGGCTTCGGCGTCGGCCTCGGACGGCTTGTCGGTTGAAGTCCAGTGGGTCTTGTCGCTGACTTTGGCATCCATGGGGAAGTGCTCTCCTTACGTTTGCGAATGCCCCGGAAAAGCTGCAAACCTTTCCGCAAGGGCATTCGCCCAATTTGGATCTCCAAGTCCCTGGGCCATGCTTCCTTTGGCCTGGGCATGAAGTGTTTCCGGAGTGTCCACATTACGGCTTCGCGCCGCTCATGGATCAGGGCAGGCCCTTTCAGAAAGCATTCGCGCTTCCCATATCGTGGGTTTAGACTGTCCCCACGCGGCGGGCGTGCCGCGGCGCAGATATGACCATGATCAATGACGTTTACAACAAAAAGATTTTGGGGCTGGCCGCAGATATTCCTCGGCTTGGCAGGCTTGCCCACCCCGATGCAACCTCGGTACAGCATTCCAAGCTGTGCGGCTCGAAGGTCACCGTCGACATCAACATGAAAGACGGTCGGGTGAGTGACTTTGCCCATGACGTCAAGGCCTGCGCCCTGGGCCAGGCTTCGTCCTCCATCATGGCGCGCCATGTCATAGGCTCGACCCCGGACGAGCTGCGCAACCTGCGCGACCAGATGCACAGGATGCTGAAGGAAAATGGTGACCCGCCACAGGGGAAATGGGCTGACTGCGAGGCGCTGTTGCCGGTGCGCGACTTCAAGGCCCGGCACGCCTCCACGCTGCTGACATTTGATGCCGTGGTGGACGCCGTCAATCAGGTCAACTGAGCGGAGCAACAATGCCGGAACAAACGACGACACGACAGATCAGCGACCTGCCGGTGCGCAGCTCGACCATTTACCCGGACGTGATGGCAAACGAGATCAGGGGCCGCACCAGCATCGGGCTTGGAAATGCCTTCGGCCTTGACCAGTTTGGCGCCAACATAACCATCCTGCCGCCCGGCGTCTGGTCCTCGCAGCGTCATGCCCACACCGTCGAGGACGAATTGCTGATTGCCCTGGAAGGCGAGATGGTGATCGTTGACAACCATGGCCGGCACCCGTTCCGCAGTGGCATGGTGGCGGGTTTCAAGGCAGGCAGCGGCAACGCCCACCACGTCGTTAACGAATCCGACAAGACAGCACGTTTCCTGGTGATCGGAACCCGCTCGCAGACTGAATCGATCGATTATGCCGACGTGGACATGAAGGCCGTGAAAACAAACGGAACCTTCCTGGTGACGCGCAAGGACGGTACACCATTCTGACCACCCATGCTTGACAGGCTGGGGGGCCTTCTCTAAAGCCCCGGCCACCCTAGCGGGTGTAGCTCAGTTGGTTAGAGCGTCGGCCTGTCACGCCGAAGGTCGCGGGTTCGAGCCCCGTCACTCGCGCCATTTATTGGTCTTTTTCGCAGCCGCCATGACAGCGGCTTTTTTTGTCGGGAGAAGTGGCCATGACCGTGTTCAAGCCGAACCTCGCCCTGCCGGACGACGATCCATACCTCGACCTCGAAGATGTTGGCGGCGCCCGCGCCCTCAATTGGGTAGAGGCCCAGAATCGCCAGACGCTGAAAACCTACGGTGGCAAGCGCATTGCCGCCGATGCCGCGGCCCTCAAGGCCATCCTCGACCGGCCGGACCGCATTCCCTTCGTGCGCCGCCGCAATGGGAGGCTCTACAATTTTTGGCAGGACAAGGACAACCCGCGCGGCTTGATCCGCCGCACCAGCCTTGAATCCTATGTGACGGAAACACCGGCATGGGACGTGGTGCTTGACGTTGACGCCCTCGCCAAAAAGGAGGGCGAGGACTGGGTCTATTCCGGGGCAGCATCGCTTGCCGGCAGCGACCGCCATGTGATCCT
>CAZUKI010000307.1:0-2482 GCA_964620785.1 uncultured Aestuariivirga sp. | reverse complement strand
TCGAACGCCAACTGCTTGCGCAGCACTCCCCTGATGACCTTGCGGGACAGCGTAGCCGGGTTTTCCTTGTCGATGGCCTCAAAGACAATGTGGCAGGTCATGCCGATGGGCAGGTCTGCAAATGCCGCGAATGGCAGGAAATCGACTGCTTCAAGTTCCTGCCGCTTGGCCGCGACGCGCGGCAGTTCCTGATGGCTGTCCGCCTTGGCACGGCCATGCCCCGGCATGTGCTTGACGACCGGCAAGACGCCGCCTGCCGCAAAGCCGGCGACGTGGGCACGGGCCAGCACCATGAGTGCTGCGGCGGTTGACGAATAGGCCCGGTCACTGATGATGGCATGAGAGTCCGGCCCCGGCAGGTCTAGCACAGGCACGCAGTTCACATTGATTCCGGCCTCGTGCAGGTCTCGCGCCATGAGACGGCCGATGCTGCGGGCGGCCGCAACTGCCTCTATGGCGCTGACGTCGTATAGCTGGCCGTAAAGCGCCGGAGCGGGGTATTTGCGCCAGGGACCGGTGGAGGGACTCATGCGCTGGACCCTGCCGCCCTCCTGATCGATGAGCACAGGAGCGTTCTTGCGGCCCACGAGACTACGAAATTCCCCGGTCAGTTGCCGCAGTTGTTCCGGCGACTGGCAATTGCGGCCAAAGAGGATGAGTCCCCAAGGCTGCATCTCGCGAAAAAAATGCCTTTCGGCGCTGGTCAGGGCGTACCCCTCACAGCCACTGATGAAGGCTCGCGTGTTTTTGCCTGGCATGGCGTATGTCCGATCCGATTGACTGAAGCGTGGCAAAGCCCGACGATGTGTCACTCGCCGGTTATATAATTGCGACTGCTAGTAGCTTACTGAGACTTGACCAGGCAATCGCGCTCACCTGCCGCGATCAGCCGACTGCAGAGCGCGCTTGCATCGTCCCGGGAAGCGAACTTGCCGACCGCGAGGCGATAACGCGTAGACCCGGCCACTGTTGCTTCGCTGACGATGGGAGACGCGCCCTGAAGAATGCCGCCATGCTTGGACTTGAGGCGGCTGAACTCGTCATTTGCTTCCTGTCTCGAGCGGAAGGAGGCCAGTTGCGCCACATAGCCGGAAGCGGCAGCAGATGCGACCTGGGTTTCCACCGGTGCTGGTTCAGCGACTATCGCCTTGGACGGTGCCGGTTTGGGTGTGGGAGCCACGGGTGCGGGAGTCGGTGCGCTCGCTTGTGCAAACTCGGCGGTGGCAGGCTCGCTGCTTGTTCCATTGAACAGGTCAGCAAGCGTCTTCTTCTTTTTCTTCACGACAGGTGCAGGTGCAACCGGGGCCGTCGAAGCAACCGACTGGTCCTGACCGTAGAGATCGTCACTTGCTGATGCCGCTGAGTTTGATGCCACGATGGGCTCTTCCACGGCTGCAGCGGTCCCCTTGGCAGGAGGAACCAGAACGACCGGTTCACTTCCCAGGTCCTGGGTCTTTTCCTTCTTGGCAACGGCCTTCTTGACTGGCTTGGCAGGCGGCGTTTCCGGTTCCACAACGGTGTCGATCGCTTCCGAGTCACTTGCGGCGGCACTCTCTTCCGCTGCGGGCTGCACGGTTTCACCCGGCGCTGGCGGATCCGCGAGGTCTGGTGAGACAACTGCCGCCTGGCTGTCGCCGGCGGCAGGAGCTGAAAGACTGGCAGATTTGCTGGTTGGCTGTTGTGTCAGCGAGCCCTGCGTATCGCCATCGCCTGGCGGCGGCGGTATTGGCAAAGGGGCGGTATCCCCACCATCGGCAGGACCGGCGGCAGGCTCAATGCTCGGTTCTGGAATCTGTGTCCCCTGCTGGGCGGGTGCTGGCTCGGCCGGAACTTCTTCGGAAGGCGAGAGCTGGCCGTTCAATTCCTCGCGGTCACCTACGATGCGATCATAGATGCGCTTCTTTCCACCAACTGCCGCGCCCGGATCTGCTTCAGACGTCTGCGGCGGTGGGGCAACTGTCTGCCCGGCCGGAGGTTCGACAACAGGTACCTGCTGGGTGCTTGCGTTCGATGCGGTCTGCGGCTTGATGGCGGTCTGGTAATACCACACACCTGCCATTGCGACGCCAAGCGCCAAGAGCAAGAGCCCCAACAAGATCCACGGGCCACGGGAGCGCGGCGCTTCCTCTTCGTAGCCCTGCTCCATGTCGCGATAGGCCTGCTGGTAGTCTGCCGCAGACCTGCGGCCCGGCCGGGCCGGCATCTGATCGGCATAGTAGCCGTCGTCGGGAGGACCATCGTCGAATTGCGGGCCGGCGCGGTCAAGCTGCGGCGCGGTACGGCCGCCACGCGGCGCGTTGTAACGCGGATCGAGGCTGCCTGCCTGCGAAGGGTAACCGGAATAGTCCTGGGCACCGGGATAACCAGCGTTGCTCCCTGGACGTACTGGCACGTTCAGGCGTGGCGGTGGTGCGTAGCCATTTGAGCCATAGGCCGGCGGGACGCCCCGCGTGGGTGGGACATAGCCCGCTCCCTGATCAAT
>CAZUKI010000306.1:0-2495 GCA_964620785.1 uncultured Aestuariivirga sp. | reverse complement strand
CACCCGGCGCACATCCTTCGAGGCTCATGCGTTCCGCATGAGCACCTCAGGATGAGGGCGCGCCACCCTCCCCGCGCTTTCGCGGGGGAGGGATAAGGCTACTTCCTCAGCGCCCGGTTCACGCCGCTGACCACGGCCTTGAGCGAGGCGACGACGATGTTCTTGTCGATGCCGACGCCGAACACCGTGGCGCCATCCGGCGTGCGTAGTTCCAGGTAAGCTGCGGCACTGGCGTTGGCGCCGTGGCCCATGGTGTGCTCGCGGTAGTCCACCACATCAAAAGCCAGGCCGCTTTCCTTCCTCAGCGCATCGCAGAAGCCATCGATGGGGCCGTTGCCGTGGCCCTTGATGGTTTTCACCGCGCCATCCACCGTGATCTTCGCGGTGATCGCCTGGTCGCCGTGGTCGCTGGCGGCCTTGTGCTCGATGAAGCCGAAGCGGCCGTTGCCTTCCAGATATTCGCCCTCGAAGGCCTGCCACAGCCGGTCTGCCGCAAGTTCCACGCCCTCGCCATCGGCGATCTGCTGCACGGCCTTTGAAAACTCGATCTGCAGGCGGCGCGGCAGTTCGATGCCGTGCTCGGTCTCCATCACATAGGCGATGCCGCCCTTGCCGCTCTGCGAATTGATGCGGACCACGGCCTCATAGGTGCGGCCCAAATCCATCGGGTCGATGGGGAGATAGGGCACTTCCCACAGCGGCTTGTTCGAGGACTTCATGGCCTTGAAGCCCTTGTTGATGGCGTCCTGGTGCGAGCCGGAGAAGGCCGTGAAGACCAGCTCACCGGCGTAAGGATGGCGCGGATGCACGGGGAGCTGCGTGCAATATTCGGCCATGCGGATCAGCTCATTGACGTTCGAGATGTCGAGGCCGGGGTCCACGCCTTGCGTGAACATGTTCATGGCGAGCGTGATGATATCGACATTGCCGGTGCGCTCACCATTGCCGAAGAGCGTGCCTTCGACGCGATCCGCCCCGGCCATGAGCGCCAGTTCCGTGGCGGCGACGGCGCTGCCCCGGTCATTATGCGGGTGCAGCGAGATGATGAGGCTGTCGCGATTCTTGATCTTGCGGCAGAACCATTCGATCTGGTCTGCGTGGATGTTGGGCGTCGACATCTCCACGGTGGCCGGGAGATTGAGGATCAGCGGCTTTGCGGGCGTCGGCGCGATCTCGGCCATCACCGCCTCGCAGATCTCGACGGCATAATCGAGTTCGGTGCCGGTGAAGCTTTCCGGCGAATACTGGAATCGGATGGCATCTGCCATGCCGCTTTCTTCTGCCATGCGCCTGATCAGGCGGGCGGCATTGGCGGCGATCTCGGTGATGCCCTTCTTGTCCTTGCCGAAGACTACGCGGCGCTGCAATTCGCTGGTGGAATTGTAGAAGTGCACGATCACCGATTTGGCGCCGCGGATGCCCTCGAAGGTGCGGGTGATCAGGTCCTCGCGGCACTGCACGAGCACCTGCACCGTTACATCATCGGGGATCTTTTTATTGTCGATGAGGAAGCGGCAGAAATCGAAATCCGTCTGCGAGGCGGCGGGAAAGCCGATCTCGATTTCCTTGAAGCCCATCTTGAGGAGCGCGTTCCACATGCGCAGCTTGCGCTCATGGCCCATGGGCTCGATCAGGGACTGGTTGCCGTCGCGCAGGTCAACGCTGCACCAGACGGGCGGCCTGGTGATGGTCTTGTCCGGCCAGGTGCGGTCAGCCAGGGGAACGGGTTGATAGGCGCGGTATTTCTCTTTCGGGGAAATCATCATCTCTTCGGTCTTTCGCTGTGTTTCGGCTTCTGTCCAGGGATCCCCAGAGAGCCAAGGCTATTGCCCTGCCGGCCCTCAGGGGCAGTTAAGCAGAAGCAGCGCCAGCGAAAGCTCAGGATGAAACATGGCGCCGCTCATAGCGCAGGCCTTCCCGCGAGGCAAGAGTGCCCGGCAATTGTCTGACAAATCCCATTGTCTGATATATTAGTTTGTGTAGAGTAAAATCGGGCCCGCACATCTTTTCCCCGACAAGAGGCCCCTAACGGAGGAAGTCATGTTCAAGAAATTCGTGGTGACAGGCGTGGCCCTGGCCAGCCTGGCTGCCGCCTCGGCGGCGGTGGCAGACACCAAGGACAAGAAGATCGCCCTGTCCAACAACTATGCCGGAAACTCGTGGCGGCAGGCCATGCTCAAGAGCTGGGACAAGGTGACCAAGCAGGCGGTGGCCGATGGCATCGTCGCGGCAGCCGACCCGTTCACGACCTCGGAAAACCAGGTGACGGAACAGGCCGCCCAGATCCAGAACCTGATCCTGCAGGGCTATAACGCCATCGTCCTCAACGCCGCCTCGCCGGACGCGCTGAACGGCGTCGTCAAGCAGGCCTGCGATGCCGGGATCGTGGTCGTCTCCTTCGACGGCATCGTGACCGAGCCTTGCGCCTACCGGATCGCGGTTGATTTCGCCAAGATGGGCGAAGTGCAGCTCGATTATCTCAACGGCAAGATGCC
>CAZUKI010000305.1:0-2502 GCA_964620785.1 uncultured Aestuariivirga sp. | reverse complement strand
TGCTCGACATCAAGGGCAAGGTGCGGAGCGCCACGCGCATCGTTGCCGCCAACCACGGTGTCCTAGATCTCAATGTTCTGCTCGGCCTCAAGGGCGCCGCCGAGGACGATATGGGCAACCGCCTCTCGCACCACGAGATGGAGGGCGAGGCCCAGCATGACCATGACGACTTCGTGACCTTCATCGTGGACCTGCCCGGCACGGCCGACAGGGAGGCGCTGCTGAAGCGCATTACCGCGGTGATCGCTGCTCACGACATCCTGCGCCTCAAGGGCTTTGCAAGTGTCGAAGGCTCGGATGCGCGCCTGCTCATCCAGGCCGTGGGGCCGCGCCTGAACAGTTACTTTGACAGGCCGTGGCGCAATGACGAGGAGCGTTCCACGCGTCTCGTGGTAATCGGTGAGAAGACGATGGACAGCGCCGCGATCGAGTCCGCGCTGCGCGGCTGATGCATCTCCTCGCCACCACATCCGGCGTTGTGGATGGTGGCGCGGAAGCCATCGATCTCAAGCAGGCGCCTGGCGAAATCGTCATACTTTCGGCGGCCGATAGCGAACTGGCGGGCCTCGCGGCCGCCATCGACCTTCTGCCGGCCGATGCTCCCGCAATCCGCCTTGCAAGCCTGCTGCACCTTCAGCACAACTATTCCGTTGATCTCTATGCTGACAAGACTCTCAGCAAGGCCAGGCTGGTTATTGTCCGCCTTCTGGGTGGTCGCAGCTATTGGCCATATGGCGTCGAAAGGCTTTGCGAACTGGCGAATGCACACGGCATCAAACTCGCCCTGCTGCCCGGCGGCACCACGAATGATGATGAACTCAGGTCATTGTCCACGGTCGCCAGTGACGATTGGGAAAACCTGCGAATCTACCTTGCGACCGGCGGCAGCGAAAATGCCGACTTGCTACTTCGCTATGCCATCCATCTGCTCGGCAAGGGCGAGCGCCCCGGCACGGCTGCCCCGTTCCCGAACTGCGGCATTCACCACACAAAAGTTGTTTCAACTCGTGGCAAGCCGGCGGCCCATGCCTGCATCGTGTTCTATCGCTCGGTCGTGGAAGGCGGGCAGACAGCGCCCGTTGAAGAACTCTGCGAGCATCTGAATGCCCGTGGGCTTTCGACAACTTCCATCTTTGTATCGAGCCTGAAGGACAGGGACTGCCAATCGTTCCTGCGGCAGCATTTCTCCACCAAGCCGCCGTCTGTCATCATCAATGCCACGTCCTTCGCCGTTGGCGATGCCGCAAGCGATGTGCTGGCCGAACAGGACTGCCCGGTGCTTCAGGTGACGCTGGCTGGCAGCAGCGAGGAGCAGTGGCGCGCCAGCAAGGCCGGGCTTGCCGCCAAGGACCTTGCCATGTCCGTGGTGCTGCCGGAACTGGACGGACGCATCCATGCAGGTGTGATCTCCTTCAAGGCCGACCAGCAATGGCATGAACGCAGCCAATGCCGCATCGTCACCTACAAGTCCGTTGCGGACCGCAGCGAGCGCGTGGCGCAACTTGCCGCCAACTGGACGAAGTTGCGGAACACCAAACCTGCCGGTCGGCGCCTGGCAATCATCCTCGCCAACTATCCCAACAAGGATGGCCGCATTGCCAATGGTGTCGGTTATGACACGCCTGCCTCGACCATCGCCTTACTGAATGCGCTTGCGGCATCAGGCTACGACTGCGGCGGCATTCCCGAGAACGGCAATGCCTTGATCGAGGCCTTGCAGGCCAATCGCACCAATGCAGCGAGCGACAAACTCTCGGCCACGACTTTGCAACTGTCGGACTACCGCCAACTCTTCGCCACCTTGCCGAAGTCCGTGCAGCAGGAGGTCACGGCCCGCTGGGGGGACGCCGCAGGCGACCCGTTTGTATGGAACGGCGCCTTCCAGTTGCCCATCCTGATGTTCGGCAACATGGCGATCGGCATTCAGCCGGCCCGCGGTTACAATATTGATCCCAAGGACACCTATCACGACCCCGCGCTGGTGCCGCCGCACAACTATCTTGCCACCTATCTCTGGCTCACGCATGTCTTTTCCGCGCATGCCATCATCCACAACGGCAAGCACGGCAATCTCGAATGGTTGCCTGGAAAATCGGTAGGACTTTCGGAGAACTGCTTCCCCGATGCAGTCCTGGCCCCGCTTCCCCACTTCTATCCCTTCATCGTCAATGACCCGGGCGAAGGCACGGCCGCCAAGCGTCGCACCGCCGCCGTCATCATCGACCATCTGACGCCGCCACTCACCCGTGCGGAAAGCTACGGACCTCTCAAGGATCTCGAGGCGCTGGTCGATGAATACTATCTGGCGTCGGGCCTCGATCGCCGCCGCCTTGCCCTGCTCAAGGACAAGATCCTCGACCTCACGCGCCATCACAGGCTTGACCGTGATGCCGGCTTCACCGGCGATGACGACGCCGACTTGCAACGCCTCGACACCTTTCTCTGCGACCTCAAGGAGGCGCAGATTCGTGATGGCCTGCACATTCTTGGTGAAAGCCCGCA
>CAZUKI010000304.1:811-2531 GCA_964620785.1 uncultured Aestuariivirga sp. | reverse complement strand
GATAGGAGAAGCTGCGCGTGCGGTCGCAGAGATGCAGCAGTTCCTCGTTGAGATGACCCTCGCCGAAATAGAAATCGCGGATACCCGACACCTTGTCGGGGCGGGCGCGTTTCAGCATGTGCATCTTGGTGATCTCGTCGTGCCAGCCGCCCATGCCGGCAAAATCGCGCATGACGCCCCAGACCTTTTCAACCGGCGCCTTGATGTTGCGCGACGTCCAGACCTTGTTGGGGGCAAAGCCCTTCCAGCGCACCGCACCTTCCGGCTTCTTCGGCTTGGCCGCCGCTATGATCCTGGCGAGATTGGCCCAGTTTGCGGCAAAGACGTTTTTCGAGACTTCCTTCTCATACTTGCCTTCATCGCCCGGCGCCTCGTCGAAGGTTGCTTCCCATTCGGCGAAGGTTTCGTCCGTCTGGGTCACCGGATAGAGGCGCAAGGTGGCGATGTAGTTCTTTACCGGGAAGGCGGGCTTCTCGAAATTATAGGTGAAGGTGTAGTTGGCATCGTCGAGCGTCAGCAGGCGCTCGCGGATGTGGGCGCCGGTCTTGGTGTAGAAGGAACGCACGCAGCCAACCACATCGGCATCGAGCCCGCCCTCGATCTTGGATCTGGCAATATCTGGCGCCCAGCTTGGCAGGCCGTTGAAGTCACGCACCAGGCTCCAGACCGTTTCGACAGGCGCTTTCAGGATGATCGAGGCATAGGCGCGGGCCATTCTGGTCTCCGTCAGAAGCTGATGCGCTTGAAGGCGCGGGTTTGTTCGGTGAGTGCTGTTTCAACCGGCAGCCGCTCCATGGAGCTTGCGCCGTAGAAGCCGTGGATGCCCGGGGTGTTCTTGAGCACGAAGGCTGCATCCTCCGGCGAGGATATGGGACCGCCGTGGCAAAGGATGATGACGTCCTCCCGCACCTTGCGGGCGGCTTCCGCCCATTCATTGATGAGCCGCGGGCAATCCTCGAGTTTCACGGCGGTTTCAGCGCCGATTTTGCCGCCGGTCGTCAGCCCCATGTGGGCAACGATGATGTCTGCCCCTGCCCTGGTCATGGCCTCCGCCTCACCGGCGTTGAAGACATAGGGTGTCGTGAGCATGTCGCGGGCATTGGCCTTGGCGATGAGATCAACCTCGAGGCCATAGCTCATGCCGGTTTCCTCGAGGTTCTGGCGCAGGATGCCGTCGATCAGGCCGACCGTCGGGAAATTCTGGATGCCGGAAAATCCCATGGCCTTGATCTCGTCGAGGAAATGCTCGGTGAGCAGGAAGGGATCGGTGCCGTTGACGCCGGCCAGCACCGGCGTGTTCCTGACGACGGGCAGCACCTCGCGGGCCATGTCCTTGACGATCTCGTTGGCGTTGCCATAGGCGAGGATGCCGGCGAGCGAGCCCCTGCCCGCCATGCGGTAGCGGCCGGAATTGTAGATGACGATGAGGTCGATGCCGCCCGCCTCCTCGCATTTGGCGGAAAGCCCTGTTCCGGCGCCGCCGCCGATGATCGGCTCTTTCCGGGCGATCATGCCGCGGAATTTCTCCAGCAGTTGCTTTCGTTCAAATCGCGGCATGGCTCATCCTGTGATGTCGTTGAAGGCGGTGACGGCGGCCTCGGCGAAGGCCGGGTCGTTGATGTTGCAGTCAAGCTCGATGAGCCGGTGGCTGCGTGAAGCCTTCCAGCCCGCTCGGATTGCGTCGAACAGGGCGGCGTCGGCGCCCGGGTCGTGGAAGGGC
>CAZUKI010000304.1:0-801 GCA_964620785.1 uncultured Aestuariivirga sp. | reverse complement strand
GCCGGCCATGTCGATGGCAGAAACACCTTTCAGCGGCAGGAGGAAGCGCACCGGCCCCGGCATCCGGTTGAGGCGCTCGACGATCCAGTTGCCGATCCGCGCATTCTCGTCGGGCGTGGTGCGCATCAGCGTCACATGGGCATTGTGGACATGGAAGGTCCGCGAGGCGAACTGCCGGGGGACGGATTCAAGCGGCCCGAAGTTCACCATGTCGCAGGCACCGACCGAGCCCACATAGGGAATGGCGTTGCGGATGAAGGCGCCGAAGCGGTCAGCGGTGCAGGGCAACACGCCGCCTACGAGATAATCCGCAACCTCCGTGGTGGTGATATCGAAGGCGCCCGCGAAGAAACCGGAATCGGCAAGCTTCTCGAAGCTCTGGCCGCCCGTGCCGGTGGCATGGAAGACGAAGCTTTCAGTGGCCGGTTCCATGCGCTGGCGGATGGCGTTGACGCAGAGCGTGGTGACCCCGAACATGGTGTAGCCCACCGCCGGCCTTGCCTTGCGGGCCTTCGGCACCTTGTTCAGCGCCATGCCCGCCACGGCATGGGCGGCGTTGCCGATGACGCTGCGGCTGATGGCGTTGAGGCCGGCAATGTCGGTCACCGCATGCATCATCATGATGTCGGTTGGCCCGACAAAGCCCGCGACATTGCCCGAGGCAAGCGTTGACACCATGACCTTCGGCAGGCCCACAGGCAGGGCGCGCATGGCCTCGGTCACGATGCTGGTGTTGCCGGAACCGCCAAGCCCCAACACCGCGCCCACATCCTTGCGCGACAGCAGGAAGCGCGTCAGGGC
>CAZUKI010000303.1:0-2537 GCA_964620785.1 uncultured Aestuariivirga sp. | reverse complement strand
GCCAAATCACGGACTGCTGAACGTGATTCGCCCGAAACGCATGAAAGATGATTGATTCAAACACTTACGAGGCGTTGTGAGAAACCGGCAGTGGCCGCCCCGGCAGATCGTGCACTAGCTTTTCGGGGGCTGTTTCCCATATAAGTCCGGCAACAGCTTGCAAATCCAGGACCACAGTGCCCAACACCGCCACTATACCCTTCCGGAAGATGAACGGTCTCGGCAACGACTTCGTCGTGCTGGACGGGCGCGATGTGCCGTTTGCCATTTCACACGACAGGGCCAAGGCCATTGCCGACCGTGCCACGGGCATCGGCTGCGACCAGCTTATCGTCATGGAGAAGTCTGATGTCGCAGATGTGCGCATGCGCATCTGGAACGCCGAAGGCGGCGAAGTTGAATCCTGTGGCAACGCCTCGCGCTGCGTGGCTGACCTGCTGATGCAGGAGACCGGCAAGGACAACGCCACCATCGACACCGACGGCGGCTTCCTCGCGGCCTCGGCTGCGGATGGCGGCCTCGTCACCATCGACAACGGCAAGCCGCGCTTCGACTGGCAGGACATTCCGCTCGCCGAGAAGTTCGCCGATACGCGCCACATCGAATTGCAGGTGGGGCCCATCGACAAGCCGCTCATCCATTCGCCCTCGGTCGTCAATGTCGGCAATCCTCATTGCATCTTCTGGGTCGATGATCTCGACGTGGTTGATCTCGCCAAGGTTGGTCCGATGATCGAGAATCACCCGCTGTTCCCCGAGCGGACCAATGTGACGCTCGCCAGGGTCGTTTCCAGTGACCATGCCATCATCCGCGTCTGGGAGCGCGGTGCCGGCCTCACCAAGGCCTGCGGCACGGCGGCCTGCGCCGTCATGGCGGCGGGCCACAGGCTGAAGCGGCTGGGCGAGCGGGCCCGCATCACCCTTCCCGGCGGCGACCTCATGATGGCGATCAATCCGGCCAATGGCCATGTCCTGATGACCGGCCCGGCGGCGCTCGATTTCGAAGGCGAACTGCCGGAGGCGCT
Organism: uncultured Aestuariivirga sp.; assembly: GCA_964620785.1. Taxonomy (GTDB): domain Bacteria; phylum Pseudomonadota; class Alphaproteobacteria; order Rhizobiales; family Aestuariivirgaceae; genus Aestuariivirga. The sequence continues at coordinate 1,513 of CAZUKI010000303.1, read as the reverse complement.
GGCCAGGGGCCTCGTGGCGTGAGCGGCATCGAGATCGAGACCTTCGGCTGCAGGCTCAATACCTTCGAGTCGGAGATCATGCGCGGCCATGCCGAGAAGGCCGGGCTTTCCGATACCATCATCTTCAACACCTGCGCGGTGACGGCGGAAGCAACGCGCCAGGCCCGGCAGGCCATCCGCAAGGCGGCGCGCGAGCATCCCGGCAGCGCCATCATCGTCACGGGCTGTGCCGCCCAGACCGACGCCGACAGTTTCGCCGCCATGCCGGAAGTGGCCCGCGTCATCGGCAATGAGGAAAAGCTCCACGCCGAAAGCTGGCATCGGCAGAGCAATAGGCCGCGCATCGATGTCTCCGACATCATGCAGGTCAGGACCACGCAGCCGCCGATGATCGACCAGCTTACGGCGCGAACCCGGGCCTTCGTGCAGGTGCAGACCGGCTGCGACCACCGCTGCACCTTCTGCATCATTCCCTTCGGGCGCGGCAATTCGCGTTCGGTTCCGGTGGCGCAGGCCGTGGAGCAGGTGAAGCGCCTGGTCGCTTCTGGCCACAACGAGGTGGTGCTGTCGGGTGTTGATCTCACCTCATGGGGTGCCGATCTCGAAGGCGCACCACGGTTGTCGGTTCTGATCGAAAGCATTCTCGGAGCGGTGCCAGATCTCAGGCGCATGCGGCTGTCGTCGATCGATTCGATCGAGGCCGATGCGGCGCTTGTCGGCCTTCTCGCCGGAGAGGCGCGGATCATGCCGCACCTCCATTTGTCGCTGCAGGCCGGCGACAACATGATTCTCAAGCGCATGAAGCGCCGCCATGCCCGCGAAGATGCCATTGCCTTCTGCACCACGCTGAAGGCACGCCGCCCCGACATGGTGTTTGGCGCAGACATCATCGCAGGCTTCCCGACCGAGAGCGACGAGATGTTCGAGAATTCAGTGAAGCTGGTCGATGACTGCAACCTTACCTACCTGCATGTCTTTCCGTTTTCGCCGCGGCCCGGCACGCCGGCAGCGCGCATGCCGCAGCTTGAGCGCGAGGTGGTGAAGCGGCGCGCTGGCCTGCTGCGGGCCAAGGGCGAACAGAAGCTGGCGGAGTTCCTCGGCCGCCAGGTCGGCACGCGCCAGCCCATTCTGGTCGAGACGCCACACAGCGGGCGCACCGCGCAATTCGCACTGTCGCGCTTTGAACAGCAGATGACGCCGGGGGCCATCGTCGAGGCCCATGTGATTGCAGCGAGAGCTTCGCATCTTGAGGTGAGGTTGGCGGCATGAGCGGTTTCTTCAAGAAACTCTTCAACCGCATCATCGGCAAGACGGAAGAGCAGGCGGCACAGCAACCTGCAGCCTTGCCAGCGCCGGAAGAGACAGCGGAAGCGCAAGTTGAGGCAGAGATTGCACCGGCCGCGCCAATCGAAGATGTCATCGTCGAAACTCCGGTCGTAAAGCCAGCGCCGAAACCTCCTGTAGCCAAGAAGCTTGAGGTCAAGGAACCGGAGGCCAAAAAGCCTGAGGCCAA
>CAZUKI010000302.1:0-2581 GCA_964620785.1 uncultured Aestuariivirga sp. | reverse complement strand
GCTCCACCATGTTCAGCCAGCGCTGATAGGCCTCGAGCCGCCACTCCAGCATCCAGGCGGGCTCATTCTTCTTCTTCGAGATGAAGCGCACGATGTCCTCATTGAGGCCCTTCGGCGCAAGTTCACTCTCGATGTCCGTCTCGAAACCATACTTGTACTTGTCGACGTCGATTTCGCGGACCAGTTCTATCGTGTCTTCGTCAGCCATCTCTGCCTCATGCCGCGGCGCGGGACAGCGCCCGCGAGCGCAGCGCGTTCAATGTCTCGATGAAGCGGGAAATCTCCGCCTCCGTGGTGTTCCAGCCCAGGCTCACGCGCAGGGCGCAGGCCGCAAGCTCCGGCGCAACGCCCATGGCTTCGAGCACATGGCTGCGCCCCACCTTGCCTGACGAACAGGCCGAGCCGGACGACACGGCGATGCCGTCGAGATCGAGGTTCATCAGCGCCGTCTCGGCCGCAAGTCCTGGAATGGCAAAGCAACTCGTGTTCGGCAGCCGCGCTGCTCCGCTTGAAAAGACAACGCCGCCGCGCAAGCCCCGTTCCAATCCCTGTTCCAATTTTGCCAGCAGGCCCTGCGTGGCAAGAGACGGTTCATCGGCAAGGGCGCCGAAGCCCGCAATGGCCGCGACATTCTCGGTGCCCGCCCGACGCCGGAGTTCCTGCCCGCCGCCTGCATGCAGGCGTTCGATCACCAGGCCGTCACGCACCACCAGGGCGCCAACGCCCTGCGGACCACCCAGCTTGTGCGCGGCAATTGTGAGAAGATCACAGCCAAGCAGCCCGAAATTCACCGGAATTTTCTTCCACGCCTGCACGGCGTCCACATGCAGCAGCGCGCCTGCCCCATGCACGATGGCCGCCAATGCCGGAATGTCCTGGATGACGCCGGTCTCGTTGTTGGCAAGCTGCACCGAAACCAGCGTGTTGGGCCGCGCCAGCAGTGCCGAAAGTCCGTCCAGCTTCACGCGGCCATGTTCATCGACAGGCAGCACGTCAACCGTCTTGCCCGAAGCCTTTGCCGCCGCAAGCACGCTCGGATGCTCGATTGCCGAGACAATGATGTGCTCGGCCCCGACGCAGCGCAGCGCCCAGTTGTTGGCTTCCGTGCCACCACTGGTGAAGGCCACCATCTGCGGCAGCGCCCCAAGTGAGAGGGCGATCGCCTCGCGGGCGTCGTCGATGGTCTTGCGGGCAAGCCTGCCCTCGCGATGCACCGATGAGGCATTGCCGCCCGTCTCCATCGCCGCGAGCATCGCCGCCTTGACGGAAGGCCGAAGCGGGCTCGTTGCGTTATGGTCGAGGTAGATCCTCACATCCGCGCCCCAGGCGAAGGCACGAAACGGTCCTTGGCCTGCTTGATCGAAGCGGCGAGCGCCAGGTTGCGGTTTTCCAGGACGTCTTCAAGCGTCACGGACTCGAGGAAATACATCATCTGCCGCCCGAGCGATGACCACAGGTCGTGGGCACAGCAACGCTCACCCCTGACGCAGCCGTCAACGGCATCGCCAGTGCAGCGCGTGACACGCAAGGGCTCGTCGACCGCCAGGATAACCTCGGACAGGGCAATGTCGGCTGGCTGCTTGGCAAGCGTGTAACCGCCGCCGGGGCCACGCGTGCTCGCCACCAGACCGGCCCGCCGGAGCTTGCCGAAAAGCTGTTCGAGATACTCCTGGCTGATGTCCTGGCGCTCGGAAATTTCGTTGAGGGAAACCGGTGCGCCGTGGCTGTTTTGGCCGATGTCTATGATGGCCATTACCGCGTAACGGCCCTTGGTACTCATCTTCATCTTGCCAATTCCCTGTTTCAGTTGACGAAAGGCTTGCGTTTTGCCCCCCGCCCCGTGCTAAAGGCCAGCCCGTCCGCCGCCCTTTGCGGCGACAGGTTTTTGGAATTATTCTAATCTGTAAGTAAAATTTCCGACTTGGGAAGTCAAGTAAAAGATGGGCCCAAAAGGCCCGTTCTGCAAGGATTACAATGCCTGAAGTGATATTCAACGGCCCCGCAGGGCGCATCGAAGGCCGCTATACTCAGGCAAAGGCAACGGGTGCGCCCATCGCCATCCTGCTGCATCCCCATCCCGCCTTCGGCGGCACGATGAACAACCCCATCGTGCATTCGCTCTATGGCATGTTCCAGAGCCGCGGCTTCTCGGTCATGCGCTTCAATTTTCGGGGCGTCGGCCGCAGCCAGGGCATGTTCGACAATGGCGCCGGTGAACTGTCCGATGCCGCCTCGGCACTGGACTGGCTGCAGTCCTTCAACCGCGAATCCAAGATCTGCTGGATCGCCGGCGTTTCCTTCGGCGCCTGGATTTCCATGCAGCTGCTGATGCGCCGCCCGGAGATTTCCGGCTTCATCTCCATTGCACCCCTTGCCAAGCACTATGACTTCTCGTTCCTCGCCCCCTGTCCTGCCTCCGGCCTGTTTGTGAACGGCGACAAGGACACGGTGACCGCCCCGGAAGCGGTCCACAGCCTTGTTTCCAAGCTCAAGACCCAGAAGGGCATCGTCATCGAGCACAAGGTGATCCCCGGCGCCAACCACTTCTTCCAGGACAAGGTCGACGACCTGACCAAGATCT
>CAZUKI010000301.1:0-2588 GCA_964620785.1 uncultured Aestuariivirga sp. | reverse complement strand
GGGCAGGCACCACTTCCCATTTCTCCATTGGCGGCCCCGGCCCGCCGATCCAGCCTCGCCACTGCCGCATGGGCGGCCTGACTTCTTTACCCAACTCGCGGCGATGAAATTGACCTCTCCGCCATTTCACGCCAAAACTCCGGCCATGGACAAAGCCGACGCAAAACTGCTGCCCGCCCATGAGGTGGTGCTCGATAAACTGCTCGCCCTCGTGGAGGCGGCAGGCCCGCTTGCCGCGCAGACGGACAAGTATTTCACCAATACCAGCCGCATCGTCGCCGACAACGGCGACACCGAGGTGACCTTCGCAGTCTTCATGCGAAGCCGCGTCGTTGCCGCACTTGAACCGGCAATCCGGCTGGCGCGCAAGCTCGTGCCGGGCGTCAGGATCAGGCGGCTCGCGGAGGAGGGAGAGGTGGTTCCGGCAGAGCGCAAGCTCATGGAAATCTCTGGCTCCATGAAGGCGCTTTCCGAAGTCGAGACGCTGTTCCTGCAGAAGGTCGGCTTTCCCTGCGTCTGCGCCAACAACGCCTATGAGATGTGCCTCGCCATGCCGGGCTCGGCGTTCATGGACATGCATGCGCGCCACGGTTCGGGCGCGGAGATGAACATTCTCGCCGCCTATGGCGCCATGGTCGGAAGCCGGGCGGCGCGGCACAAGAACCGCGGCGTCAAGGGTTTCGTGGGCTCCTCGCAGGATCTTACGGCGCCGTTCTTCGGTTCTGGCGGGGGCATGGGCACCATGCCGCACGCGCTGGTGGGCTACACCAATGGCGACGTGTTGGCCTCGCTCAAACTGTTCGAGAAGTTCATTCCCGAGGCCCAGACGCTGATCGCGCTTGTCGATTACACGGGCGAGGAAATCTCGGACTCGCTGCGCTGCGCGCACTGGTTCTACGACGAAAAGAAACTGCACGAGAAGGGCAAGGTCTTTGGTGTCCGCCTCGACACCCATGGCGGGCGCTTCGCCGAGGGCCTCGACTATGAAAAGTCCGTCGATGTGGTTGGCCAGTGGCTCGATGTTTCCGGCGAATACAACATCGTGGAACAGGTGCTGGGCGGGCGTGCCTTCCAGCTCGATCCTTCGAACATCCTGGTGGACAAGGTGCGCCGCATCCTGTTCGGCAAGGGCGTTTCCGTTGCCTCGGCCATCCATGTGCGCCAGGCTCTCGACAAGGCCGGCTTCAAGGATGCCACAATCGTGGGTTCGTCGGGCTTTGATCCGCAGAAGTGCCAGATCATGGGTGCTGCGCGTGCGCCCCTCGACATGGTGGGCACCGGCTCGTTCCTGCCCGCCACGCTCACGGAAACCTATGCCACCGCTGACATCATCGCCTATGGCGGCGTGAAACGGGTGAAGGTGGGCCGGGAATTCCTGCTCGATCAGTAACACAAGTATGACAGGCCATTCCTGTGACGGGCCATTCCGCAGTTGCACGGCTGGGGCATTTGACTGTGACTTGCTTTGTGCCAGATTGTTTGGCGGGGACGGGAAGAAAGTTCGGGAACAACGATGAGACGCATATTCGCAGTCCTGTTTGCCGCCGTGATGGCCCTGACGCTTGGCCTGGCAACGGCCGAAGCCGCCAGAAAACCGAAGAAGCCTGCCGCCGTGCAGGTTCATATCGATATTTCGAAACAGACCATGTCCGTGAAGGTGAACGGCTTTCCCTATGCGCGCTGGAAAGTCTCGACCGCCGGCAGGGGCTATTACACGCCGCGCGGCACATTCGGCGTGACGCGCATGGCCAAGGTCTATTATTCGCGGAAGTATGACAACTCACCCATGCCGAATTCCATTTTCTTCCATTATGGCTATGCCATCCACGGCAGCTATTCGGTGAAATCCCTCGGCAGGCCGGTTTCACATGGCTGCGTGCGGCTTCATCCCAGGAATGCGGCGGCCCTCTATGCGCTGGTTCAGCGCCACGGCCAGCGCGCCCGCATCACATTGACGAACTAGGAAAACCCATGAGTCGAGTGGCTTTGATAACGGGCGGTGCCCAGGGCTTGGGCGCTGCGACAGCGAAGCGGTTCCTGCAGGAAGGTTTTGCCGGGGTGGTGCTGGTGGACCGCAATGGCGCGCGCCTCGACCAGGAAGTGAAAGCCCTTGAAGATGTGGGCCGGGCCGTGCCGCTGGTGGCCGATCTCCGTGATGATGCAACGCCTGCCAAGGCGGTTGCTCTCGCCCTCAAGGAATTCGGCAGGCTAGACGTGCTGGTCAATGCGGCGGGCAACACGGAACGCTGTGGCGTCGCCGATGCCAGCGTCGAGGCTTATCACCGCCTGTTTGACGTCAACGTAAAGGCGCCACTGTTCATGATGCAGAAGGCCGCTGAGGCGATGATCAAGGGCGGCGAGGGTGGCGTCATCATCAATGTGGCTTCCATGCTGGCCCATGGCGGCCCGCCGGACATCGGGGTCTATTCGGGGTCCAAGGCGGCGCTCGTGGGGCTTTCGAAGAATGCCGCCAATGCCTACAAGCGGCAGGGCGTCAGGGTGTTCTGCATCAACCTCGGCTGGGCCAATACCGAGGGCGAGCACAATCTGCAGACGGGCTTCCACAAGCAGCCGCAGAACTGGGCCGA
>CAZUKI010000300.1:0-2603 GCA_964620785.1 uncultured Aestuariivirga sp. | reverse complement strand
TTCATCGCGGCACTCGGAACCGCCGCCATGATCCCGAGCTTCATCTTCATCCTGCTGGTGCAACGCCATCTGGTCCGCGGCCTCACTCTTGGTTCTCTGAAAGAATGAGCGCTCCCTGAAAGGAGTGAAGCCGCGGACGAGACACCTAAACTGAACCCATGGGAGGAACTAAGAATGAGCTTTAGAGAGTACGACAAGAAGACCTTTATCGCCGATGCGGCGCGCGACTTTGCAGCGCGGCGCATCTCCAAGCGCGACTTCCTGAAGAAGATGGGCATCGCCGGCGTCGGCTTCTCGGCCTTCAACCTCGGACTGCTGGGATCGACCCGGCCGTTCCGCGGCACCGGCCTCATCGGTGATGCGGCCTATGCCCAGGATGCCGAGATGACCAAGTGGCTCAAGGATGTGTCGGGCCCGTTCAAGGGCACGAAGATCCGCTATACGTCGGAAGCAACACCGCCGACGGTCGTCCTCGACAAGCTGAAGGGCGAATTCACCGAAGCAACCGGCATCGAAGTCGAAATCGAAATCGTGCCGCTGGAGCAGGTGCTCGCCAAGGCCACACAGGATGTGCAGGGCCAGCTTGGCTCCTATGACATCTACTATCTCGACCAGTCATGGGTTGCGACCTTCTCGCAGGACACGGTGGACCCCGTTGCCTACTACAAGGACAAGCCGGACCTCGCCATGCCGGGCTTCGACTTCGACGACTTCTCGAAGCCGCTGGTCGATGGTCTTGCCCTCTATGACGGCAAGTGGGGCGGCATTCCCTTCGACATCCCGATCTTCATCACCATGTACCGCAAGGACATCCTGGAGAAGCACAAGATCGCTCCGCCGACGACGGTCGATGAATTCACCGCCGCCGTGAAGATGATCACGGAAGCGGAGAAGGCGAACGGCATGTACGGCACGGGCCTGCAGGCCAAGTCGGGCCACTATTCGCTGAACTGCGACTGGACCCAGGCCCTGTGGAATGCCGGTGGTTCGATCTTCACCAAGGACAAGAAGTTCTCCGGCAACGACGAGGCTGGCATCGCCGGCCTGCAGTGGTACCAGGAGATGGCGAAGAACGCCCCGCCGGAATCCTTCAACTCCACCTGGGACGGCCAGTGGCAGATGATGGCCTCCGGCCAGTGCGCCCTGGTCAACTCCTGGGACGAGTTCTTCCCGGGACTTGATGGCGCCGATTCCAAGGTGCAGGGCCTGTGGGAACCGCTTCATCCGATCGTGGGCAAGGCCTTGCGGCCGGTCGCCGACGCCGGCTTCGGCGAAATCCCCAACAACGGCCACCAGGGTGGTTCCATCCTCGGCCTGTCGAAGTACTCGAAGAACATCGACGCGGCCTGGCTGTTCATGCAGTGGGCCTGCTCGAAGGACATCATGGTCCGTTGCACGCTGGGTGGCGGCTTTGCGCCGATGCGGCTTTCGTCCTTCGCGGACGAGCGCGTCAAGGCCAAGGCGGTTGTCGGTCCCGGCACCACGCGCCATCTCGACGTGGTGAAGTGGACCATCGACAATGCCATCGCTTCCGAGCCCGACATGCCGCTGTGGGCCGGCTTCTCCAACAACGAAATTCCGGTCAACCTCGGCAAGCTGCTGACGGGCCAGGATTTCGGTGGAGACGCCAAGAAGTGCATGGACACCATCGCAACGGCGATCGACGCCGCCGTGGCGGAGTCCGGTCTCTAACAACTGGCGGGAGGCAGCTTGCGGGCTGCCTCCCAATTACCTACTGAGTAACCCATGAAACCCGATCTCGTCGTTGGCATCGATTCATCGACCACGGCCTGCAAGGCCATTGCCTTCGACAGGAAGGGGAGAGGCGTGGCAGAAGGCCGTGCCTCGATACCTGTTTCCAATCCGCGCATGGGCTGGTTCGAGGAAGAGGTCTCGGACTGGACGGGTTCGCTGGTCACCTCGCTCAGGCAGTTGACCCGCAAGGTGCCGAAAGAACGCATTGCCGGGCTGGCCATTTCAAACCAGCGCGAAAGCTTTGCGCAGTTCGACGAGAAGGGCCGGGCGCTGCGGCCCGGCACGCTGTGGCTCGATGAGCGCGCCCACCAGGAAGTGAAGGATGTGGCGGCTGAGGTTGGCAGCGAGCGGGTGCACGCCATTTCCGGCATTCCCAGCGACGTGACGCCCTGCCTCTATCGCTGCCGCTGGCTGGCGACCCACGAACCAAAGGTCTGGGCCAAGACACACAAGACCGCAGAGGTACACGGCATTCTTGCCTGGTTCCTGACGGGTGCATGGAAAACCTCGATCGCCTCGGCGAGCCCCATGGGCATTCTCGATGCCAAGACCTATGACTGGTCGGACGACCTGCTCAAGGCCGCAAGGCTGCGCCGCGACATGCTGCCGGAACTGGTGCCGTCCGGCGACGTCATGGGCGTCGTCACGGCGGCGGCGGCGAAACTCACGGGCCTCAAGGCCGGCACTCCGGTCATCGCCGGCGGTGGCGACGGGCAATGCGCCGGGGCCGGCGCCAACACATTCCTGAAGGGACGGGCCTATCTCAATCTCGGCACGGCGGCTGTGTCGGGCAGTTATGGCGAGACATTTGCCATCGATCCCTCGTTCCGCAGCCTGGTTGCGGTCGG
>CAZUKI010000299.1:0-2625 GCA_964620785.1 uncultured Aestuariivirga sp. | reverse complement strand
GTCAACATCGGTGGGCCTGCGCTGGCACTTCTGACGCGCCACCGACAAGGTGCGCGGGCAACCGGACGCACACCCCTGACAGCTGTTGTGCAGGTTCTGCCGTCCTTCTAGGCTGGCTCTCGCAACGTGGCGCGGGGGCCGCCCGCCCCGTCCCGCCGCTGCAACAGTTGTGCCGCCACCGGCGGGCGGCCATGACTCCAGGTGTCATGGAGGATTGAGATGCGCGCGCTCGAGATTTCGAATAGCCAACTGGATGGCCTCATGACGGAGGCGATGCGGCTTGCGGCGGAGTACTGGGCGTCATTGCAGGAAAGGCCATCCTTTCCATCGACGAGTGGTGCAGAAACCGCGCGCCTCTTTGATCACCCCTGGCCGGAGACAGGCCGCGGCAGCGACGTTCTCAAGGACTTCAAGGCAATCGCAGAGCATGTGCGCCCCAGCACGGGCCGCTTCTTCGGTTATGTCGTTGGCTCGGGAGAACCAGTGGGGGCCATCGGCGATTTTCTCGCGTCGGTCCTGAACCAGAACACCACATCGTGGCGCTCGGCGCCGGCTGCCGTCACCATCGAGCGCGCCGTGGTAGGCTGGCTTGCAGACGCCATCGGGTGCTCAGGCTTTGCCGGAAGCCTGTGCGGCGGTGGCTCGATGGCCAATCTCATGGCGCTGGCGATAGCCCGCGAGAACATCCTGCCCGCCAATGAAGACGGCGCCCGGCCTGGCGTGATCTACGCCTCCGAGCAGGTGCACATGTCGATTCCCAAGGCCATCGCGCTGCTGGGCATTGGACGCAACAACCTGCGCCTGCTTCCTGTCGATGCGGATTTCCGCCTGCGGGCCGAGACACTGGAAAGCGCCATATCCGCCGACCGCAAGGCGGGCAGAACGCCCATGGCAATCATTGCCAGCGCCGGCACGGTGGCCACGGGTGCCGTCGATCCATTGCGCGACATTGCGAGGATCGCCAGGGCGGAGGGCCTGTGGCTTCATGTCGATGGCGCTTTCGGCGTCGTGGCGGCTCTGGCGGCCCCGGAAAAATTCGCCGGGCTGGAGTTGGCCGATACCGTGTCGCTCGATGCCCACAAATGGCTCTATCAGCCCATCGACTGCGGCTGCCTCTTGTTCCGCGACCGTGACGCGGCGCGCAAGACCTTTTCGCACAGCGGCGACTACATCAGGATCTTCAGCCAGGACCCCGGCGAAAAGTTCGCCTTCTTCGATGAGTCGATTGAACTGTCGCGCCGCTTTCGCGCCCTCAAGCTGTGGCTGTCCCTGCAATACCATGGCCGCCGGGCATATCGTGAAGCCATCATCCGCGATCTCGAACATGCGCAGCTGCTCGCCGCGGCCGTCTCGTCACACCCGGAGCTTGAGCTTCTGGCGCCGGTGCCGCTCAGCGCCGTGTGCTTCCGCCATCGCACCAGGGACAATGAAGCCATCCTGCAGCGGGTGATCGCGCGCGGGCGGGTCTATCTCTCCAACGCCACGATCAACGGCAAGTTCGCGCTGCGCGCCTGTTTCGTCAATCATCTGACGCGGCCAGAGAATGTCCAGGAGATCGTGTCCGAGGTGATTGCCGCGGCAAACGACCTCAATGCCTGATGATTGCTAGAACGCGAGGGTCAGTGCAGCACGGGCATCAAAGGTGATGGCCTCGTCGCTGTCATAGCCCGCCTCGGTGCTCAAGCTGAGGCTGGCATTGGAGGCAAGCGCATAGTCAATGCCATAGCCCACGAAGCCGCGCACAACGTCGCCGTCCGGAACATTGAAGCCGACTGCCTGACCAGCCAGTGTCGCATCGATGCTGCCGGCATCACTGAAGATGCCGTCAACGCCAACACGCAGTGTCTGGTTGAGAAGCCCGCCTCCGGTCTCGACGGGAGCAAACCGGTAAGCCAGTTCACCGCGCACATCCACGACATTGACCGTCCGGCCATCCACAACCATGTCGGCCGAAGACCCGCTCTCGCTGTAGCCATCAAGGACAAGGCCCGTGTAGCGCAGCCGCAGGCTTGGCGTGAGGATGCCGGAGCCCATCTCCATGTCGGTGCCGAACTTCAGCGCGGGGCTGACCAGGAAGCCGCCATAGTCCGCCGTGGCATGTTCAACGCCACCCGGAACCATGTTGTTGGCGATCCGGCGGTCACTGTCGAAATCCATCCAGCCGGCAAGCAGTGACAGGTCAACAAAGCTCTGGCCCATGTCATGGCCGAGATAGAGACCACCGAAATAGCTGTGGCTGTCCAAATCCTGCGAACCGGCACCATCATCGAGCCTCGCAAGGGACAGGCCAGCAAAGATCCCGGCCCGTGTATTGTCCGACAACGTGGCATCGAAGCCGCCAACAACACCGCCCTGGGCCGTCGTATAGTCAGTGGTGATGCCGCCCGCCTTCTGGTCACGGTAGGAACCGAGCCCCGAGAGCCAGACACCACTCTGGGCGGCAGCAGGAAGATCGGCTGTTGCCGTCACCGTCGTGCCATCGATGCGTGTGCTCAGCCCCTCGCCTGCCAGGCGTGCCGCAGCGAGGCGGTCCTCGACGGCACCGGCCACGATCCGCGTCAGGTCATTGGCGAGCCCGGCCTGGGCGGCAAAGCCCGTGGTGTTCACCACATAGAGCGTGCTGCC
>CAZUKI010000298.1:1306-2628 GCA_964620785.1 uncultured Aestuariivirga sp. | reverse complement strand
CCGCTCGACTGCCTCACCTGCGCCGCCAACGGCGATTGCGAGTTGCAGGACATGGCCGGAGCCGTGGGGCTTCGTGATGTGCGCTACGGCTATGCCGGCGACAACCATGTGTTCAAGTCACGCGAAGGCGGCGAGGAAAATTTCCGCTTCAAGGCCAAGGATGAATCCAATCCCTATTTCACCTTTGATCCATCGAAGTGCATCGTCTGCTCGCGTTGCGTGCGGGCCTGCGAAGAGGTGCAAGGCACCTTCGCGCTGACCATCGACGGGCGCGGCTTTGCCAGCCACGTCTCGGCCGGCATGGATGAAAGCTTCCTCAACTCAGAATGTGTTTCGTGCGGCGCCTGCGTTCAGGCCTGCCCGACGGCAACGCTCACCGAAAAGACGGTGATCGCCAAGGGCCAGGCCGAACACTCGGTGATCACCACCTGCGCCTATTGCGGTGTGGGCTGCTCCTTCAAGGCCGAGATGAAGGGCGATGACGTGGTGCGCATGGTTCCCTACAAGGACGGCGGCGCCAATGAGGGCCACTCCTGCGTGAAGGGCCGCTTTGCCTGGGGCTATGCCACCCACAAGGATCGCGTGACGAAACCGATGATCCGCGAGAAGATCACTGATCCGTGGACGGAGGTTTCCTGGGACGAGGCGATCCAGTATGCGGCGGGGCGCTTCAAGGCCCTGCAGGCCAAGCATGGCCGCGGCGCCATCGGCGGCATCACCTCCTCGCGCTGCACCAACGAGGAAGTCTATGTGGTGCAGAAGATGGTGCGCGCCGCTTTCCACAACAACAATGTCGATACCTGCGCGCGCGTCTGCCATTCGCCCACCGGCTATGGCCTGTCCAAGACCTTCGGCACGTCGGCAGGCACGCAGGATTTCCGCTCGGTCGAAGAGGCCGATGTCATCATGGTGATCGGCGCCAACCCGACGGACGGGCATCCGGTATTTGCCAGCCGCATGAAGAAGCGGCTGCGCGCCGGGGCCAAGCTGATTGTCGTTGATCCGCGCAAAACGGATTCAGTGCGTTCGCCGCACATCAAGGCATCATTCCACCTGCCGCTTCTTCCCGGCACCAATGTCGCCATCGTCAATGCCCTGGCGCACGCGATCCTGACCGAAGGCCTTGAGAACAAGGCCTTCATCGCCGAGCGCTGCGAAACTGACGAGTTTGAACGCTGGTGCGGCTTCATCCGCGATCCGAAGAATTCACCGGAAGTGCTGGGGCCAATCGCCGGAGTTGACCCGCAGGTAATTCGCGGTGCCGCCCGGCTCTATGCCACGGGCGGCAATGCCGCCATCTATTATGGCCTCGGCGTCACCGA
>CAZUKI010000298.1:0-1206 GCA_964620785.1 uncultured Aestuariivirga sp. | reverse complement strand
TTGCGCATCCCCAACATGTTCGATGCCGCCGTCGAAGGCTCGTTCAAGGGCCTGTTCGTGCAGGGCGAGGACATTGCCCAATCAGATCCCAACACCAAGCATGTGACCAAGGCCCTTGAAAGCCTGGAGTGCGTCATCGTGCAGGACCTCTTCCTCAACGAGACCGCGGCCTTCGCGCATGTGTTCCTGCCGGGCACATCCTTCCTGGAAAAGGATGGCACCTTCACCAATGCCGAGCGCCGCATCAACCGGGTGCGCATGGTGAAGAAGCCAGTGACCGGAAAGCATGAATGGGAAGTGGTCTGCGACCTCGCCAAGGCCATGGGCTACGACATGACCTATGCCGATCCCTCGGAGATCATGGACGAGATCGCCCGCGTGACGCCGACCTTCAAGGGTGTGTCGTTCAAGCGGCTCGACGAGGCTGGTTCGCTGCAATGGCCGGTCAATGACTCGGCACCGGATGGAACGCCGATCATGCATATCGGCAAGTTCGTGCGCGGCAAGGGCCGCTTCATGGTGACGGAATATGTGCCGACGCCGGAGCGCACCAACCGCGAGTTCCCGCTGATCCTGACGACCGGCCGTATTCTCTCGCAATATAATGTGGGGGCCCAGACGCGGCGCACCGAGAATGTGGCCTGGCACCCTGAGGATGTCCTGGAAATCCACCCCCATGACGCCGAGGTGCGCGGCATCCACCACGGCCAGATGGTTTCGATTGCCAGCCGCATGGGGGCCACGACGCTGCGGGCCATTATCACCGAAAGAATGCCGCAGGGTGTGGTTTATACGACCTTCCACCACCCGGTTTCCGGCGCCAATGTCATCACCACGGAATTCTCGGACTGGGCGACCAACTGTCCCGAATACAAGGTGACGGCGGTGCAGGTCACCCTCTCCAACCGCCAGTCCGACTGGCAGGATGAATGGGAAACCCGCGAGCGCGAGAACAAGCGCGTGGCGGCAGAGTGACTTCATGGGTGGCGCCATCCCGGCAAGGGCCGGGATCCTTTCGGCCCGTAGCACCGGCATGTCGTCTGTCGACATGACGAAGGACGGCGGCACTGGCAAGGCGAGCATCAATGCGACCGGCATGCTCAACGGCAAGCCTGTCACCTGGGCTTTGCCGGAAGAAGTGCCGGTCGCCATCCACATCAATTCCGTGTCCTATGCGGTGATGATGGCGACACCGGCGGACCTTGA
>CAZUKI010000297.1:0-2642 GCA_964620785.1 uncultured Aestuariivirga sp. | reverse complement strand
CCGAAATAGGCAGCGGTATCACCCATGCGGTTCGAGAAGCCCCATTCATTGTCGTACCAGGTGAGGATGCGCACGAAGTTGCCCTCCATCACCTTGGTCTGGTCCATGTGGAAGGTCGAGGAATTGGGGTTGTGGTTGAAATCGATCGAGACATTGGGATCGTTGGTGTAGCCGAGCACGCCCTTCAGCGGGCCATCGGCCGCCGCCTTGATGGCGGCATTCACCTCCTCCACCGAGGTCGTCTTCTTGGCGACGAACTTGAAATCCACGACCGAGACATTGGGGGTGGGAACGCGGATCGAGGTGCCGTCGAGCTTGCCCTTGAGCTCGGGAATGACAAGGCCGATGGCCTTGGCCGCCCCGGTCGAGGTCGGGATCATCGACATGGCGGCAGCGCGGGCCCGGTACAGGTCCTTGTGCATGGTATCGAGGGTCGGCTGGTCGCCGGTATAGGCATGGATGGTGGTCATGAAGCCGTGGTCGATGCCGATGGCGTCGTTCAGCACCTTGGCCACCGGCGCCAGGCAGTTGGTGGTGCAGGAGGCGTTGGAGATCACCATGTGGTCCTTCTTGAGGCCCTGGTGGTTGACGCCATAGACCACCGTGTAGTCAGCCCCATCCGCAGGGGCCGAGACGATGACCCGCTTGGCCCCCGCCGCGAGATGGGCCGAGGCCTTGTCCTTGGCGGTGAAGATGCCGGTGCATTCGAGTGCGATATCGACGCCGAGGTCCTTCCAGGGCAGCTGGGCCGGGTCCTTGATCGCCGTCACCTTGAAGGTGTCGCTGCCGATCGAGATGGCATCGCCCTTCACGGTCACGGCATGGGGGAAGCGGCCATGCACCGAATCATAGCGCAGGAGATGGGCATTGGTCTCGACCGGACCCAGGTCGTTCACGGCGACAACGTCGATGTCCTTGCGGCCCGATTCATAGATCGCCCGAACAATGTTCCGGCCTATCCGGCCAAATCCGTTGATTGCGACGCGTGTTTTCGCCATGACCTCTCACTCCTTCGGTGTCTGGATTTGGCGCGCTTATAGAGGATTCACCGGCGCGGGGAAGAGGCAATGAGGTGCGTACCTCAGAATTGTGATCACTTCTCCTGCGTCATTTTGGGCTGCATTGTGCGCTGCACAACCGGGTTATGACATGACGATGCTCGACCATGAGTGGCGCCAACTCCTGAACGACGAGATCCATGGCCGGCCGGGACTCCCGGTGACGGCCCCGGCGCGCATCACCCATCTGGCCTTCACGCTCGGCCCCGGCGATGCCGATCCCCTGCCCCATATCAAGGTGCTGTGCGATGCCATGGGCATCAAGGCGCCAAGCCCCGACGCCAAGCATCATGGCGTCGAACTGAAGAACGGCCTGTTCAAGTATGAGCGGCACAGCGAGTTCTATCGCATCAGCATCACCGTGTCGGGAAAGAACCCGTCGGGGGAAGCGCTGTCGCAGCTTCCGGTCGGCTGGGTTGATGGCCTGCCCGGCAAGCGGCTGGTTGCCATCCACACGCACATCTTTGCAAAGACCGCCAAGGCGCCGAGCGAGGCGCAGGTCTTGCTGTTCTTCGCCCATGATGAAGTCGCCGCATCGCAGGTCCACCAGGGGCGCTCGACGGTGTGGAGCGATTTCAGGATCGGGCAGGACGGCTTCACGCGCATCGTCGTCCATGACGGGGGTGTCTCGCCCCTGCGGCTGGGACGGCTGACGCGCCGGCTTCACGAAATCGAAACCTACCGGATGATGGCGCTGCTCGCCCTGCCGGTGGCGCGCGCCTTGCAGCCGCAGCTCGATGCGCTGGAACGCGATCTCTCAACGGTCGTCGATAACGTCACGACCGAGAACGGTGCGCAGGACGACGCCAAGCTGCTGCAGCAACTGAGCCGCATCGCCCGCGACGTTGAAGGCCTCTCGAACCAGACCACCTTCCGCTTTGCCGCAGCACAGGCCTATGCGGCGCTGGTGAGGAAGCGCATCGACGAACTGGATGAGGAGCGGGTGGAAGGCTATCAGCGGGTCGGCGTTTTTCTCGAGCGGCGCTTCAGCCCGGCCATGTCCACCTGCACGGCGGTTGCCAACCGTATCGCGGGGCTTGCACAGCGCTCGGAACGGGCGGGCAACCTGTTGCGCACCCGCGTTGACATTGCACTCGAAGCACAGAACCAGAAGCTGCTGCAATCCATGGAGCGGCGGGCGCGCCAGCAACTCATGTTGCAGGAGACCGTCGAAGGCCTCTCGGTTGCGGCCATCAGCTATTATGTCATCGGCATTGCCGACAAGCTCTTTGCGGGGCTTGCCGACTATGTGCCTGGCCTCGACAGCAAGCTCGTGGAACTGCTTGCCATTCCGGTGGTGATTGCCGGCGTGTGGTTTGCAATCCGCCGGGTGCGCAAGCGCGTCCTCAGGGAACAAACCCAGGAACGGCCATGAGAACTGGCTTAGCAGAAGCGGTTGACGAGATTTTCGAGACGCTCCTGTTGGCCTGACTTCGGCTGCGGATTGATGCCCTGCTTGTCAACGCGGGCGGCAATCTGTGCAAGACCTTCCTTGCCGGCAAGCATGGCCTTGTTCTGCGCCTTTGCCCATCCGGCATAACGCTCCTTCACGATATTGCCCAGGGTGCCGTCCTCGATGATCGC
>CAZUKI010000296.1:0-2644 GCA_964620785.1 uncultured Aestuariivirga sp. | reverse complement strand
TGCCGGGCGGGCATGTGGCCGTCGAGATCGGCCAGGGCCAGGCCGCTGGCGTCATTGCGATATTTGCCCGCCACGGCCTGCAAGCCGTGCAGCGGCGCGCGGACCTCTCTGGAATCACGCGGGCGCTAGCCTTTGCGGCAGCTTAACCGGGTGCCAAAATAGCCGTTGGAATCGTAGAGCAAGTTCGCTATGTAGGCACCATTCCCTGCAATTTGCGGTTTTCCGGGGCCTGTTCGGGGCGTTTCCACGGGTATCGGTGAGCAAAGGCAGTCAGAGACGCGCGGAAGAGCGCGTCGCGCCGCAGGGACGATGATACAGGACCACATATTCTGAAACAGCGCGCTAGTCTTTCAAGCAGCACCCACGAGGGCCCGCAGCCCATTCGTGGCGGAAACTGATTGCGCCCATGGACGGTAGATTGAGACACATGAGACCAGGACAGCACAACAAGCGCGGACGCAACCGCAACCGTCATCGTGGCGGCGGCGGCGGAGGTGGCGGCAATGGCAACAGCGCCAACAAGGTCTATGATTCAAATGGTCCAGACGTAAAGCTGCGCGGCACGGCACAGACCGTTGCCGAGAAATACATGCAGCTGGGCCGCGATGCGCAGTCGTCCGGCGACATCGTGATGGCCGAGAGCTACTACCAGTTTGCCGATCACTATTATCGCGTCTGGCTTGCCGCCCAGCCAGTGGGCCAGCCCATCCACTTCTCCCGCCGGCCGGGAGACGATGACATGGACGACGAGGCCGCCGAGGGTGCGCCCGAGGGCGACGAGGAAAACCAGGGCGAAGCCAGCGGCGAGAGAGCGCCGGGAGCAGAGGCCCAGGGCGAGTTTGCCGAAGGTGAGCAGCAGGCCAGCGGCCAGGGCGCCGGGAGTGAAGACGGCGCAGGACAGCAGCAGGGCTACCAGAACCGTCCGCGGCGGGATTTCCAGCAGCGCGATGGCAACCGTGACCAGAACCGTGAAGGGGGCAACCGCTTCCGCAACCGCTGGGGCCGGCGCAATGACCGCCAGGGTGCGGAACAAGCCAATGGCGAGGCTTATGGCGATGGCGGCGAGCGCCAGGATCGGGCCCCGCGGGCTGACAGGCCGGAACGTGAGGCACGCCCGGCAAGTGACAACGGACACGACCAGGACGCCGCTGGCGGCAACTGGGAAGCGCCGTCTTTCCTGAAGCGGCCCATGCCGGCAACGGCAGGCGAGCAGGCGGCGGATGAAGGTCCGGTGCCGGAGCGGCCAGCCCGCGGCCGCAGGGCCCGCAGCGAAACGCCAAGCGAGGATGTGCCGCGGGGCGAATAGCGCCGGGGCACCTTGCTCCTCGAAAATCCATTCCTATATCTTGGAAACAGTGCCGGTGACGGATGCCCAGAAGGGGTCTGCCAACTGGCAATCAGACTGTTCATGACGGCGTCTGCGGGGTGCCTTTCACAGGATCCCTCGGGCGTGCCGAGACGGAGGAAAGGCAATGGAATTCGAGAAATACACCGAGCGTGCGCGGGGCTTCATCCAGGCGGCCCAGTCGCTGGCACTTCGGGAAGGCCACCAGAGATTTACCCCAGAGCATGTGCTGAAGGTTCTCCTCGATGATGAGGAAGGGCTCGCTTCAGGTTTGATCCGTGCGGCGGGCGGAGATCCGCGCCAGGCGCTTGCCCATGTGGAAGAAGCCCTGCGCAAGATGCCGAAGGTTTCTGGCGGTGGCGCTGGCCAGGTCTATCTTTCACCCGAACTGGCGCGCGTCTTCGATGCGGCGCAGAAACTGGCGAACAAGGCGGGTGACTCCTATGTGACGGCCGAGCGGCTGTTGCAGGCGCTTGCCGTGGAGGCGAGCGAGGCTGCCAAGATACTGAAGGCCGCCAAGGTGACGCCGCAGGGCCTCAACCAGGCGATCAATGACATTCGCAAGGGCAGGACCGCCGACACGGCCTCTGCCGAGCAGGGCTATGACGCACTCAAGAAATATGCCCGGGACCTGACCGAAGCTGCCCAGGAGGGCAAGCTTGATCCGGTCATCGGCCGTGACGAGGAGATCCGCCGTACCATCCAGGTTTTGTCGCGGCGCACCAAGAACAATCCGGTGCTGATCGGTGAACCTGGCGTTGGTAAGACGGCGATCGCCGAAGGCCTCGCGTTGCGTATCGTCAAGGGTGATGTGCCGGAAAGCCTGAAGGACAAGAAACTACTCGCCCTCGACATGGGCGCCCTGATTGCCGGCGCAAAGTTCCGCGGCGAGTTCGAGGAACGGCTCAAGGCCGTCCTTTCCGAGGTCACGTCTTCCGATGGCGGCATCATCCTCTTCATCGACGAGATGCACACGCTGGTCGGTGCCGGCAAGGCCGATGGCGCCATGGATGCCTCAAACCTCCTCAAACCCGCGCTGGCCCGCGGTGAACTGCACTGCGTCGGCGCGACAACGCTCGATGAGTATCGCAAGCATGTGGAGAAGGACGCGGCGCTCGCCCGCCGCTTCCAGCCGGTGTTCGTCAATGAGCCGACGGTCGAGGATACGATCTCGATCCTGCGCGGCATCAAGGAGAAGTATGAGCTTCATCACGGCGTGCGCATCACCGATGCGGCGATCGTGGCCTCTGCGGTTCTCTCCAACCGCTACATCACTGACCGCTTCCTGCCCGACAAGGC